>QNAH01000342.1 GCA_003641425.1 Candidatus Zixiibacteriota bacterium | reverse complement strand
TCCCGAAAACCATCCTTGACTTTTACACTGACCATCTCCATTTCGATCGCAAGCATAAACACCTTGAAGATCAGTAATTACAAAAAGGTCAAAAGAACCGTCTCCGTTAAAAACTAAATGATAACCTTTAGCTGAAGGATCGATAGTTGTTGAAGGGGGGTAATAGAGTCCCAAAGTTTGAGCTAAGTTTTTCATTTGATTTAAATCGTGAGTAATTCCTGAAAAATCAAAAGAGGGAACTGGAAATTTCCAAAGATCTTTAGGTCCTCCTCCTCCTATTATTCCATCGCAAAGACAATCTGATCCAGAAGGAGTACATCCTGAAGGGCAATTCCAAACAGAACATCCAAAAGCTGAAGTACAAATCCAACTAGATTGGGCAGAAGTAACTAAAGAATTGTGAGTGCCGTCCATCCTAATTCCTCCGTTTGAATGGTATTTCCCAAAAATTTCTCTATCTGAACCTGCCCAAACAGCTGAATTTAATAAATATGAATATTCGGCAATTGAAGTTGCTGCAAATTTTGCTTGTAATTTTCTCTTTAAATCAGGATACTTATTTGTAAAACCGACAGAGGTAACATAAACTCCCAAAATTCTTCCACAAATTTTTTTTGCCTCGATTTTCAAACGAAATTTTCCAATTTCTTGATTAGTTTCAGGATCAATGTAGGAATGTTCGTAACAAGGCTCTCCGTCGCAAGTTCCGCAAACAATAAATCCATTTTGTTGACATTGAGGAGAACTAGAAGCGTACTCTATTCCTCCAACTTTGCAACACCAATCCTTTCCATCTTGAATTTCTGGATTTTGACCGGAAGGAGTGTGATTTAAGATGTACCAGTAATAATTAATTCCAGCTTCAGCAATATGAAAACTATCTTCCCAGGCAGATTTTTGTTTTGAAAATCTAAGCTGGAGTAAAATAAAACTTAAAAGCCCGATTAACAAAATTAAAAAAATGGTTCCGAAAATTAGAGTTAGAGGAATGATAATTCCTTTTTGCCTTTTCATTGATCTAATATTCTTTTTTTAAATTCCTAATTTGGGCCTTTGATTCTAATTCAAAATTCTGAGGAGGACGATTGGGATCGACATTAATCACTAAAAAAACCTCCATCATTTTGGTATCTTTTTTTCTTGCAGGAGGAGAAAGTTCGTTTCCTGTTTTATCAAAATACCGAAAAATTGGAGGAGAATTTCTTACATATTGAGAAATAATAAAAATTTTTTCACTCGTTGTAGGATAAGTAGCTGGAATTCCCACAGGTTCAACAACTCCTTTTTTAAGGTTTTCACCATCTAAAAAATATCTTACTTTTTCAATATCTCCATCCCTATCCACATCAGAAAAAAAACCAAATTCATAATCTTGAGTTTCCCAAATAACATAAGCTCCATCTTCACCATATCTGGCAGACCTTATTTCTCTGACCATAGTTTCAATTCCTTTTCTCGCTTCTTCGATTGCCTGAGATTGTTGCCAAGTATAACTTTGGGTTCGATAACCTAAAATCACAAAAGAAGAAATCATTCCCATCAAAAGAGTAAAAATTAAAATCACAATGATAGTTTCTGCTAGAGTAAAGGCTTTCATAATTTAGAAAGATAAATTGTTTTTTCAACATTACCTGAAACAAACACAGAATCTGTTGAAGAAGCATATCCTGTCATTTGAACTTCGATAGAATAAGTATCAACTTCCAAAGGTAAAAAGAAAGCTTTCCCATCATTACCAGTTAATTTTATTTGATCGTAACCTGTTTTAAAAACTCTGACTGAAGCAAAAGCCAGAGGTTCTGTTGTTGAAGCATCTAAAACTTCAACTGTTAGGGAATTTTCAACTTTCAAACCCAATTTCACTGTAGTGGTGCTGTCTGGGGGAAGATAAATGGGCATTAAAGAAGGATAGCTAATGACTAAGTTTAAACTTTGTCCTCCAGCTGAAAAATCGGAAAAATAATAAAAATCCCATTCCACATCTGGCAAAATTAATTCTCCAGAAGAATCAGTAGAAGTAGTAGTAGAATATTTATAAATTGGCTCATCTGAAGCATCTTTCCCCACTATTTTCTCCCCTCTTAAATCAAAAGTAGTGTCAGAAATTGGCAAACCAAAAGGGTCAGGTGGGGGAGGCAAAGGAGGCTCTGTTTCCAAAGAATAGTGAAATCCCATGTCCACTACTTGAGAATCTCCAACATTATCTGTTCTTGTCGTTCTTTGGTCCATTCCTAAATTCGAAGCCAAATCAGAACCTGAATTGACGCAGAGAGAAGTTGTAGCTTGACCAGTTGCTATTTGGGAAAGATGAAAAGAATCATCTGCTCCGTTGTTTCCTCCCAAGATATTATCTGGGCCTGCAGGATCTACAAATAAAGGATCAGTTGAAATGGAACCTGCCCCTGCTGAAATTCCATCGTAATTTGGATTGTTTTGCCAAAGATCATTGTAGCCAGTCTCAATACTAGTTGAATTTTCAATTTTGATTCCGGCTAAAGTAGAAGAGGCTATAATATTATTTTTAATTTCGATGTTGTTTGAATTGCCCCTTACTAAAACTCCATTTTCTTGATTTTCAAAAATGGTGTTGAGTAAAATGACATTGTTTTGACAATCATCTTCTAAAAAGATTCCTGATTTTTGGTTCAAATAAACTAAATTGGAAGAAATTTCGTTCCCTTGAGAACTAGTTTTTAACGAAATTCCATTTTCTGAATTTGAATACGATTTATTTCCAAAAACCAAAATTGAATTAGGCTGATTGGAAAGCTGAATTCCATCTAATTGATTCAAATAAACTGTATTTTCTAAAATTTCACAATTTGTGCTATTCCCATAGACTAAAATTCCTCTTTCTTGATTCGAAAAAACTTCATTAAATTTCACCGTAATTGAGCTTGAATCTACAATTTTTATTCCATCCCATAAATTTGAATAAATTTTATTTTTTATTAAAGAAGAAGAAAGAGCGCCATTGAGAAAAATTCCGTCTCTGTTTGAAAAAATTTCATTGTGAGAAATTAAAATGTCAGAACTTTGATCTATTCTAATTCCAGAGCCTAAATTGTTTGAAATCACATTATTCACAATTTCAATTTCGCTTGCCAAATTTCCTTTAACAAAAATTGCAGCTGTGCCCGTAGTATTTTCAATTTTGAAACCATAAATTTTAATGTAGCTTTTATTGTCTATTAAAAATCCATATTCTTTTCCAGAGATTATTACTTCCCCTTTGTCTCCAGTATAAGTTCCTTCAGTATCTGCCACAAAGGCTATCGGGTCTTGAGCTGTTCCTGAATTTTGAATTTCAATCTTTTCTTGGTAGGTACCTGCTCCTACAAAAACGATATCACCAGCTTGAGCTACAGAAGCTGCTTTTTGTATCGTTAAAAAAGCATTATCTGGAGATAAACCATCATTAGAATCTGACCCTATTTTTCTT
>QNAH01000341.1 GCA_003641425.1 Candidatus Zixiibacteriota bacterium | reverse complement strand
TAACCTCCGGGTACGGGCAGGGGGCATCGAAAAAATAAACCGAGTATCCGTAACCGAGAAAGACCTCGGCCACGGCCCGGGCAAAATCATGACCGCGGACACGGCTGTCGTAACCGACCACCACTTTTTCCAGCGGCGGTTTCTGGGCCTTACCGAACTTCGCCACTCCGGCGGTCGTCATCAGCATGACCAGATCGTTAATAGTGTTGGGGCCCCTCAGGAAATCCGACTTGATACCGTCTTTGCCGTCTTTCATCTTCTCGATGGAGGCCTTATCGAAGGCCATCATACCGCGAATACCGCCGGTGCCGAAACGGACATTCTGGCGAAATGCATTGACAAGCTGTTCCCAGCGGCCGGCCTCGACCGCATCGACAATGCCTTTTTTCAAATTGGGCGATATTTTATCGATATTCGGATCTTCAAGCCATGCTTTAAGCTTGGCAAATGTATTATCCAGCGCTATTTGATATAGCTGGTCATCGATTCGTCCCGCATCCCGGGAATCATTAAGGAATCCGGTTATTCCTTGCTCTGCTTTTTTCAGGATTTCATCGATATTTTTCAATGACATCGACCATTCTTCCTTTCTATCGGTTTTCGATGCCGTTTTAACGGCAGTATTGTTATTCGATCACAAGCCTGTAAATTAATACAACTACGATATTAAAATCAAATCCATCAATCTTTTAAGAATATTCTTTTTAGCGGCACAAGCAACAATAATATTATAAAAACAGGCATAAGTTGTGATTGACTCGATTTTCAAACCGTCTTTCATTCTATCATTCTGAGCGGGATCATCGGTTCGATGAAAAGACCCTTCCTGCCGGTGGATTCCGGCTCTTGCCTAAATGTTTGTTTTAGGCTATAATGTATTACAATGGCTTTAAAATTTTATTATTGAGTTTTGCATATTTCGATGATAAGGAGAAATAATGATAGAAAACCTGAACCGTTATTTTGATCACTCACTTCTAACCCCAGAAACCGATCATAAAGCTATTATAAAGCTTTGTCGCGATGCCGTCAAATACGATTTTTTCGGTATTGCCATTAATCCCTATTGGGTCCCCTATGCCAAAGCTGAACTGTCTGAATCAGGAGTCAAAATAATCTCGGTCTCGGGTTTTCCTCTTTCCGCCAATACGACCGACATAAAGGTTGCTGAAGCGGTCAAAGGTGTCAGGGACGGCGCTGATGAGATCGATATGGTAGCCAATATCGGTTTACTGGCATCTGGCGAATTCAATAAGGTCGAGGATGAAATCTACCGGATTAAAAAAGAACTGGGAAAAGAAATCATCCTTAAGGTAATTATCGAGGCGCCAAAGATTTCGGTTGATGCGCAGGTTGAAGCGGTGAAAGCGATTATCAATGCCGGAGCCGATTTTGTCAAAACCGCCACCGGATTTTTCGGCGACGCCACGGTCGATATGGTCGAACGGCTCAGCCTGACCGCCAACGGTGAAATAAAAGTCAAGGCCTCAGGCGGGATCCGAACCCTCGCCGATACCCTGGCCCTTATAGGGGCCGGCGCCAGCCGTATCGGGTCTTCGGCATCGGTTGCCATAATGGAGGAATCAAAGGTCACCCAAAAGGCCTCGTGAGGATATGTCGAAAAAAGATAAGACAAAATCGCATGGGCGGCCGCATATCGGTATCATCTTTAAATGTTGCCGTATATACTCGCGGATCTATCTTAATAAAAAGGGCGATGCCTTCGTCGGATGGTGCCCGCGATGCGGCGCCAAAATCGAGATTGGTGTCTCGCCGACCGGATCGAAACAAAGATTTTTTACCGCTGAATAATAAATGCTTCAAAGAAAAGCCAAAATAGTAGTCGTCCCGCTGGGTGAAGTCGATTTTATGATGGTCAACCGGCTGGCCACCTCGATTGGCCCGGTCTTCAGCCGCTCGGTCGATATTCTTAAGGGGATGAAAATCCCCGACGAGGCCTTCAATGTCATCCGCAATCAGCATTATGCCAGTATCGTCCTGGCCAAACTGGAACGGGTCAAGGCCAATCCGCGCGAACTGGTCGTGAGTGTTTGCGAAGAGGATCTGTATCTGCCCGACGAGGCTTATATTCTCGGCCATGCCGATGCCATCCTGGGAACCGCCGTGGTATCTTTATTCAGAATCAGACAGGAGTTTTACGGCCTGCCCGAAGATGACATGAAAATCTACACGCGCATGTTCAAGCAATCAATACACCAGATGGCCCACCTGATAGGTATGACCAGTTGCCGCAATCCCAAATGTGTCAATTATTACAGTCAGGATATGTTTGACATCGACACCAAAGGCGAGGATTTCTGTGATATATGCAAACGCCAACTTGCGGGGATAAAATAACCGGCCATGAATTTAATCCAGATACTTGAAGCATTCAAAAACGACCGCGCCATAGCGCCCAATATCGCCATATGGAAGCAGTTCCCGGCGCGCGAGGGGATATATGAAGATTACCCCGACTATCTCGATGAAAAACTGGTCAGGATTCTGAAAAGCCGGGGCATCAATAAATTGTATTCGCATCAGCGCCGGGCAGTTGATTCCATCCATACCGGAAACAACACCGTTATTGTTACCCCGACCGCATCGGGCAAAACACTCTGCTACAATATCCCGGTTCTCGATGACATTATGCGCAACAGCTCCACCCGCGCGATGTACATCTTCCCCACCAAGGCGCTTTCGCAGGATCAGCTGGCCGAACTGACCGGCCTGATCGACAATCTCGATGTTGATATAAAAACATACACGTTCGACGGCGATACGCCCCAAACCGCCCGCCGACTAATAAGGTCGGCCGGACATATAGTCGTCACCAATCCGGATATGCTTCACGCCGGTATCCTGCCCCATCATACCAAATGGATCAAACTGTTTGAAAACCTTAAATATGTCGTCATCGACGAGATCCATCACTATCGCGGTATTTTCGGTTCGCATCTTTCCAATGTCATCAGGCGATTGCGCCGGGTGTGCAATTTTTATGGTTCGGATCCGATTTTCATTTGTTCCTCGGCGACCATCGCCAATCCCGATGAACTGGCGCAAAAAATCACCGGGCAAAAGGTCAACCTGATCGATAAAAACGGCGCTCCAACAGGAGAAAAACATTTCATCATTTACAATCCACCGGTGATAAACAAACAACTCGGCATACGCAAATCGGCCTTGAACGAATCGCTCCACCTGGCGGAACATTTTATCCGGGAAAGGATACAGACAATAGTTTTCGCCCAGTACAGACTCCAGGTCGAGGTATTACTATCATATCTGAGGGAAAGATTCAAGGAACCGTTCGCCAAAAATATAAAGGTTGCCGGCTATCGCGGCGGCTATCTCCCCAATCAGCGGCGTGACATCGAGCACGGTCTGCGCAACGGGTCCATCACCGGGGTCGTCTCGACCAACGCTCTCGAACTGGGAATCGATAT
>QNAH01000340.1 GCA_003641425.1 Candidatus Zixiibacteriota bacterium | reverse complement strand
CCTTACATCCTGTACGATAACCTTATCAACGAACAAGGCTTTTTTATCCCTCAGGTGGCCCTTGATGCCGGCTTGGTCGATACGCTGGCACGATGGTCGGATATCGATAAGGTTCTTGAAAAACTATTCAATACCGATTACCGTGGTCTTTCATCCAAAAGGCTGTTGGATAATGCCCTGCCCCAGGATAACTGGGGACAGAATCCAAAGATCGCCGTTGTCTATGGCCTCGGCGAATGTTCTATGGACAGCGGCATCAGGGCCCGCTGGCTCGAAAGAGTCCTTCTGAAACTCGAAAAAGATAAAAAGGTCAAAGCGGTCGTTTTCAGGGTCGATTCGCCCGGCGGTGATGGCATGGCCTCCGATCTGGTGGCCGAGGCCCTTAAGAAATGCGCCCGGAAAAAACCGGTTATCGTCAGCCAGGGACAGGTGGCCGGATCCGGCGGCTATTGGATCTCGATGTACGGTGACAGGATTTACGCCGGCCCCAATACTGTAACCGGTTCCATCGGAGTTATCGGCGGGTGGATTTATGATAACGGCGTCGGTGAAAAAACCGGGATGACAGCCGATCATGTCAAGCGCGGTGACCATGCCGACCTGCTGTCGGCCATTAGAATACCTTTTATCAACCTCTCCATCCCGGTGCGCAATCTGGATGAAATCGAATATGCCCGGATGGAAGAAATTATAAGGAACTATTATCAGGGATTTGTCGAAAAAGTCGCGACCGGACGCGGGATGTCAATCGATTTTGTCAATGAGATCGCACAGGGACGTTTTTATTCCGGTGTTGATGGTAAAGAACTCGGGTTGGTCGATGAGATCGGCGGGATGATGACCGCAATTGCGGTGGCGCGGCATGATGCCGGATTGTCAATCGACGATGAAACCGAACTGGTCGAGATTCCACGCCATAAGGGACTGTTCGAATTTAAATCCAGGATTCCGACATTGTCGGCCGATATCGAGAATGACCCGATTTTTAGATATATAAAAATGTTTACCGATAGCCCCCGGAAGCCGCTTCCGATGATGATCCCGGGGACCTATCCGGAGTTTGAAAAATAATATATCACGATTCCTACGCCCGGCGCCGGATCTAACCTATCGCCCAGCAACATGAAGGCGCCGGGCCTTTCCTTTTTCACAATGATTACAGATTTCTGTTTTTCCCCGATGGAACAACATCCCAGGCGGTCAGGCTTATAAGTTATACAACCGAAAAAAACCAATGCTTATGAAAAAAACAGGCTTAGCCGTGCCTCTGCCGATGTTTCCAGGCCGCCTCCATATTTAAATAAATAGATAAATGGGATCCGCCTGAAACCGGCCGGCCTATCTGTCAATAATAATACCAGATCGTTTCGTAATTGGAGATATCTTCGCCGATTGATTCCAGCCGTTTGAGATAACTCAATATCGGGACATCGATACCGATATAATTCTTCTGCTCGTGCAGGTTCTTGTCCCACGGGTGAAATTCATAGACCCGCGAACCGTCGGGAAGAACCGATACCAGATCACGATGCTGCCTTGCCCTGAGATAATTCTTACCCAGACCCGGCACGTTATAAACCGGCTCGTCAGTCCGGCTCAGACCCGGCAGAAGCCTGGCCTCCTCGTTTACTTCCTGGAGCAGCCGCGCTATCGGTACAATATAATCGATCGTCTCGCGTTTACCCTTGGTGTTGAATGAGTAATACGGCTCGACCCCGATCTTTCTCATAATCCGCCGCAATAAAACGCTTTCGAATCTGCGTGAAGTGTAAAATGTGTACACCTGCTGATTGTAAACCGGTATTCCAGCCGCCCTGAGTTTTCTAACCGCCTCGAACATGTCCTGAGTTATTTCATACGGGTGTTCGATATGCGTGACAATTGAAATGTCTCTTTGACCCGGCCTGATATATTTCTTGATTATCTCCACCAGTTCGTTGGTGATCCTCATCGGAATCGTAACCGGCGTCCGTGTCCCGATTCTGATATGCTCGATTGATTTAATCTTCGATACCTTTTCGAGTATGCTGTTTATCGTGCCGTTGTTAAGGGCGCATGGATCACCGCCGGTAATCAGCAATTCATGAATGGCCGGGTGATCACTGATCCATTCAATCGCTTCTTTTAACTTCTCCGAGGGCGCCAGCGCATGAGGCGCCATAACTTTCTCTATCTCCCAGTTTCTCTGGCAGTAAACACATATCTGCGGACAGGTGTTATATGGTTTCAAGATGGCGATCGCAGGATAACGCCGGGTCACCAGGTCGATCGGCGATGTGTCCTGCTCCAGCATGAAATCAAAAGCCATCTCGCGCCGCCCTCGATTGGCCGCCATCTCCTTGACATAGTTCGCCGGAGGAAATACCTGCGCCCGAATCGCCCGGTCGCCGCCGTTGTTATCTTCATCCATCAATGAAAGATAGTAAGGCGTCACTCCAAAAGGCAGCTTGGCGTCCAGAGCCGCCTTAATGTTTTCCTTTTCCGTGCTCGAAAGCGGGACAAGCTTTTCAAGCGTCTTTAGATCCTTGACGACTTTCTTTACCTGCCAGCGCCAATCGTTCCAATCCGCCTCCGATGCCCCCAAAACCGAACAGATCCTGGCCTTTCTCCTTTTTCTGCGTTCGATTGCCCCCGGAACAAGACCGTGCTCATAACGAGACATCATTTTTTCGACCTTGTTCCAGATCCTGTCCAGCTCACGCGATCTTATCAAAGCCGCTTCGCGTCCGGTAACCTCTTCACCAATAACGATATCTGCCGGTGCCGTTCCCGGACCACGACCCTCCATTCCCATAAATATATGAATCATCTCAGCAATGAAACCGGGCCGAAGATCGGAACGATCCCTGCCCCGGGCGATATCATGCAGGACGCGGGTCACACTGAAACCCGCCATCCGGTCCGATTGCGGACGCAAAATCGAACGCATCGCCCTCGTACAGTCGCGAACACGAAGGATACTCTTTACCGAAGGCTGATTTTCCTCGTCGAAAACATCGAATTGATAGCGGGTCACCCGCCGAAACAATCTCTCTCTGGTAACCTCAAGGTTGCGTGATGATCCGGCCAGTCTTAAAAAACTCTCACCTTCCGCCTTTAATTTTTCTAATGTATATTCCATGCTCAGTCCATTTGATCCTTTATAAAATTACATTATATAAACAATGCCGAAATACTAATATATGCAAAATTGCGAGAGAATTCAACCCTTCCGTATAATAAATTATAATACAACCACTTATAAGGTCAATTGAGGAGAGCGGGCAAAGTCTAATATGGACAGGATTAGTTACGTATGCCTATTTTTCAGTCCGTCTTTTGAGATCGACAACCGTTGCCCCCCACGAGCCGCCGCCGGATTCGTGCCTGAATGATTCCACTTCCGGATGATTTTCAAGGGCCGCATGGACGATTCGTCTCAAGACTCCTTTACCCTTACCATGTATTATACGCAATTGATAGATACCGTTTTCAAGACAGATATCT
>QNAH01000339.1 GCA_003641425.1 Candidatus Zixiibacteriota bacterium | reverse complement strand
TGGCGCTGGGCGAGCTTCGCTTCGGAGCCGGACGGGGTTTTAATTCCGCTATTTGTATTACGGTCGGCAGCGGTATCGGGGGCGGTATTATAATCGATCGGCAACTCTGGCGGGGAAGCACATTTTCCGCGGGCGAGATTGGACACATCGTCATAGATTTCAATGGTCCGCAATGCCGCTGCGGCAACTGGGGATGCCTTGAGGTTTTCTGTTCTTCCTCGGCATTGATAGAACGGGCCAAGAACAAGTTTAAAAACGGATTGCCGGAAATACTTAATGATGTTCTGGATGGTTCCGAGGAAAATTTGAATGTCAAAAAACTGTTCGCGGCGGCCAAAAAGGGCGATGCAATAGCGCTGAAGGCAATAGAAGAAACCGCCACCATTCTGGGAGCCGGACTGTCGGGCGTGGTTAATCTGTTCAATCCCGAAGCATTGATCCTCGGCGGCGGAATAGTCGATGGCGGCGCCGGATTCATTGAAGCAGTGGGAGCTGAAGTTCGACGACGCGCCTATCCGAAATCTGTCGAAAATCTCCGCATCCTGAAAGCCGAGCTTGGCAATGATGCCGGTTTTATCGGGGCCGGACTGTTGGGAGAATATAAATCCAGGAGAGGATGACTACCATGAGCAAGAAACAAGATAATATTCCAAAGCCGATCAAGATCATAGGCTGGTTCGGAATCATTCTGGCATGCACCTACCTTCTCTGGGGTGTTGTCGGTGGTATCCTTTCTATTCTTGACAGGACATACAAAGATATCGATAAAAATCTGATTATTATATTTTATGGAATCTTAATAATGGTTGTCAGCCTCGCCTTCAAGAGTATGCAGAAGTGGGGCTGGTACGGATTGTTCTTACTGCTCGTGTTTTTTGTAGTATGGACCCTGTTTAGTTATACCGATGTGTATGGAATAATCCTGGGAATCCTATCACTGTTGGCATTGGTGGGCGTTTTAAGTCCTCCCGTAAGAAAACATTATTTTTAAACTTAAAAATAAGTTGACATCAGTCGAAAAATAAGTTAATTAGCAAAAGCTTGAAAGCTAAGTGTTGGCGCCCTAGCTCAGTTGGTAGAGCAACGGACTGAAAATCCGTGTGTCCCCAGTTCAATTCTGGGGGGCGCCACTTTTTATGCCCGTTTCTTATCTATTCCGGATATCCGCAAACAATATTGTCGATCGATTCACCGAATATATCTTCATACATCCAATCGAAAATTATCTCGGCGGCCGGCGATAGATTCTTCCGGGCAAAATCACCCATCATATACATCATGACCGAATTATAGGCACCGGTGGCCGATTCATATTGATAGGCCCGCACAGTCAGCGTGCCGAAATCAAAACAGGCATTTACGACAGGCGAGTAGGGCCCCTCCCCGGCTGCTTCCACCAGATAAAAATACTTCAAAAGAGTATCCCGGGGAATAGTGCCGACAAAAACCTGGTTATGATCGAATTTGGCGTCGAGATCGGATTCGGTCAGTATGCCCGACTGCGCGGTATCCCATGGAGTATCATTATGACCATAACTGTAGTCATATATATCCCCTTTGTAATCGATCACCCTGCCTTCCAGCCGATACCCCCAGGCCCAGTTAATATACTCGATCTCGAATATATATTTCTGTCCCTCTGGAATCGATTGCCCCTTGCATGGCTGCGGTCCTTCCGAATAGAGATACCTGATAAGGTATGAAATATCCAGAATATTAATCTTACCGGTTAAATCAACATCGCATGCGGCCATATCCTGCGGTGTCTCCCCGTTCTTGTACATGTACTTTATAAGAAAAGTGATATCAAGAAGGTTAATCTCATCATTCCCGTCGATGTCGCCGCAGCGGACCGATGCATTTGCTGGTATCGAACCCGATACGAAAAATATGGCAATAATAATGAATAGTATAAATTTGCTTTTAGACATAAAATTCTCCCGGAATAAAGACCCGTACGTAATAACGTTTAGAATGCCAAATCTATCAAGAAATATTGATTTTAATGAAATTTTCTTCTGCTGATGGATTAGCCGTCGGGAGTGATAGTCATTATTAATCGGCCCACCCCCAATTTGGCAGGACCGAAATTTTTTATTTACAAATCCAAAATATCGTATATATTTCCGTCCTTGAAGTTTTAAGGCCACCGTAGCTCAGTTGGTAGAGCAGCTGATTCGTAATCAGCAGGTCAGCGGTTCGAATCCGCTCGGTGGCTCTTAAATTTGTCAATTTACGAAATATCGTCTGGTCTATTTGATCAATAACATTTTTCTGGATTCTTCAGAGTCACCTGTCGCCGATCGATAAATATATACTATTGTCTTTACCCTTTTTCAGCCGAGAAAATGCAGTAAACATTTTCTTCATACTCGACTCGGGGACCGCGGTACATCCGTAATGAAGGTATGTTGTAAATAAAACCGTTCTCGATTAATAAACTAACCATACCGCGGTTTATTGCCGGAACACCGGTTAGCAATTTTCGTGGTCCGTATTTTTTCAAAACCGATAACAGGAGTGTTTCGGCATACATCTGATCCGATGCAACCAGCGGCCCGATGGCAAAAACACCTCCCGCCCTCTTTCGGATTAATATGTAGGCTTTAATCTCGTTTTCCCTGATGGCGTATATCGAATAACCGTCTTCATTAAAATAGGCTGACAGCAGGCGGGCCCGGTTAAGCCCAATGGCCTTGCGGTCAAAATCTACTATTTCCCCCTCGAGTTCACGCGGGCAGGAAAACAATTCACCGTATTCCTTCGATACTTCCCTCGAAAATCTCAGCGACAGATATTTGTCCTTAAATCCAAGCCGTCGATAAAGCGATGCCGCCGCAAATACACCGTCAAGTTCGATAGTCGTCACCCCTTTGCCTTCGAGATAATCTATCGCAGTCTGCATCAGTTTTTCACCGATTCCCTCTTTCCGGGTACCTCTGGCCACAATAAGCGAGCCTATAAAGGCATATTTGTCATATGATGTCGTGGTTACCATACCAACAGGGTGATCATCCTTATAGGCAACAAAACAACCCATCGGTTCAAATAGCATCAGTTTTTTAAAATCATCGGGAAGATAGCCCCACCGCTCGATATCGGTCATTTTAACCGCAAAAGCAATATCATCTTCGGTCATGGTTGTAATATTCAACATGACTGTAAAGATAAACAATGATTGATGGAAAATCTACGGGCAAATCGGCGGCGGTCCGCTTTTATAAAGATACCCTATCAGCACCGTTATATCCAGAACATTGATTCCGCCGGACGCATTGACATCGGCCGCATCCATCACGGGCGGCACCGGTCCCCCCTTATACAGGTAGGATATTATGTATGTTATATCAAGGATATTGATACCGACACTGCCGTCGACATCGCCGCACATAAAGTTG
Organism: Candidatus Zixiibacteriota bacterium; assembly: GCA_003641425.1. Lineage (GTDB taxonomy): Bacteria > Zixibacteria > MSB-5A5 > GN15 > PGXB01 > PGXB01. Next base: position 102 of record QNAH01000339.1, on the reverse strand, counting down.
ATATTAATACCGATCTCCTTTGCCCCGGTAAGATACGGAATCCCGCTGTCCTGAGCCTGGACTGTAAAGGAAAATGTTCCCGCTTCCGCGCATACTCCCGAG
>QNAH01000338.1 GCA_003641425.1 Candidatus Zixiibacteriota bacterium | reverse complement strand
GCGGCATTAATTATGGAAAACAGTATATTAAAAATAATACACGTTATCAGAGGCTTCATCACCCGCCCCTCTTCCGAAATATTATTTTATTTATTTTACAAAAATCATTTTCTTGGAGATAACCGATACACCTGCCTGCATTCTATAGAAATACATGCCGCTGGATACTCTGTTTCCACTGAAATCGGTTCCATCCCAGCTGACACTATGATCACCGGCTTCGTAAACACGATCGGTCAGTGCTGCAACACTTTGACCAAGCAGATTATAAACCGATATAATCACCCGCTTCCTGGACGGTACACTGAAATTGATTACTGTCTTCGGATTAAACGGATTGGGATAATTCTGTGACAGCTCAAATCTTTCCGGCAGTTGAACCGGTTCATCATCTTCGATATCAGTGGCTGAATATTCGGCCCGTGTCATATATACATTCAGACCGTTGCTCCGGGGATCGACCCAGGTAAACCAGGCTTTTAAATTTTGGGCCGCTACTGCCGGCATTGACATATACTCGGGCAATGCCCCCGACACCACTCGCTTGCCTTCTGATGCCAGATTGATATCGAAAACCTGGTAAAACATCTGACGGTCGATTACGACACTTTCAATCCAGGTCGTCAGGACGTTGCCCAGCTCATCGACATCAATATCCGGTTCGAACGGGTATTCCGATGCCGCCGAGAACATATTCGTCCCAGGCTTGATTATCGTCCCGGTTCCCGATATGACCGTCAGGAAAAGACGCTTGGTGGAATTCCGGCCCTCCCAGATGATGTAAATATCACCGGAGGAATTTACCGCCGCGTCGATATCAAGTATTTCGACACCGGTGACATCGCTCGGGTAAGTAAATCGATTGAGAAATGCCCCGGCTTCGGAATACCGTACCGTCACCACCGTGGGCCCGCCGGCGGCTCGGCGGGCAAGCCAGACAACCGCGAAGTTTCCGGAAATATCGACATCGAGTGAAATATCATCGTTGTCGATATCCTCGGCCAACGAAGAAATCAAAAAGACATCACCCGACGGTGACCCGTCGGCATTGAAATACCTTCCGTAAATATCTCCTGTACCATTTCGATAATCCACCCAGGCCGTCATGACCGCACCGTTGCCGGCAATAGCCGCGGCCGGACTCCGTTTGACCGAAACCTCCCCGCTGTCGGACACCAGAAAATCATGGTCATCCATAATTCCTTCCGCCGACACTAAGCGGCCGAATATCCTTGGCCCCGTTTGGCCAAGAACCGCGCGGCTGTCAATCCAGACTATAATCGCTCCAGCCGATGCCGCCGAGATGTACGGCTCATTTTGCAATGCTTCGGTCTCATCGGTATTCACTTTCTCATTGATACCAATCAATCCGCCTTCGGCGCTTACCATCTGCATGTATATGTCACCCATATCATTTCTGGAATCCGTGAAAACAGTCAGAACATCGCCATTATTCAGGACTGCCGCATCCGGTTCTATCGATGCCGCTCCAATAGAATCATCGTTAATTATTTTATCCGGGTCAAAAAGCGGCGTTCCGCCGGCTGAAAGCAGTTGTAAATAAATGTCACCGTGTCCCGAACGGAAATCGGTCCAGCCGCATAAGAGCTTATCGGAAACAACAGACCCAAACGTCGTTTGCCATCTGGCCCCCGCATCATACCGACTGACATTCTTGATGCCGCCATCGACCGCAAAATCAGCGGTAAATCTCTGTATCTTGATCGTATCGATCTGGCTGCATGATGCCCAGGCCAGATCCATATCCCCAACCTCATCGACAGCCATGCTTATATCCCATGCCGTAACAGCCGTATCCCCTTCGGAAATCACCCGGTTACCGTCCACCAGGCCCGAGGCGGCAACATATCGCTGCAGATAAACCTTTTGCGTCCCATCCCGTCTGTCAAGCCAGCTTATGGCAAAGCCGTCGCGCACGGAGTAAACCACTTCCGGCAAAAACTGCGAGGAATCATCCGAAGCACCCTCGATGATTCCAAGGTTGGGACCACTCAGGGATCCGTCGGTATTTACCAGCTGGAAAAATATATCGGCATTATCGAAACGGTAATCCTCCCACGCTACTCCCATGCGGCCGATTTCATCAAAAGCGAGCGAAGGTACCCAGTGAAAGACAGGCGATGTGTCGGTGTTGATCTTAATCGGATCACTCAAGGGTAATCCCGATGAACTGTATATACGCAGCATTATATCGTTGCCGCCGCCGTAATTCTCCCAGACAACCGCCATCCGGCTGTCATTGAAATTTGCAATATCAAACGGCCCGGCAAAATTCTGCTCCGGGATATCATTGACTGTAAACGGGGCAACAACCTGTGCCATTGTATTATCATATCGAGTCGCCCGTATTCGCCCGCCGACCTCATCCCTCCAGGCCAGATAAAATCCGCCGGTACCATCCGGCACCGCCCTCGGTTCAATAAGATCAAAACCGTCGCTCCGGCTGGCCAGAAGTTGATTGCCGGAAATAACATTGCCGCTGGAGTCGACGATTTGCCCGAATATTTTATGAGCCCCGAATCTGTTATCCTGCCACACAATAACCATTCTGTTATTCGACAAACGGGCTATGGATGAAAATCTTTGATCAAATGTTGCCGGCGTATTTGATTCCGAAATGGTCAAATCCGCAAAATCACCCTGCCGAAGAACGGAACGAGGAATATTAAACTCGGAATTATTTACATTTTCAGGCGGAGAAATCCTTAACTGATGCCTGTAGATACGATCGGAATCAGGTCCTGCCAAGGTCGAATCGATCGATATACCTAAAACCATTAACGCAAAAAAAACGATTATTATAAAGACTCTGGTCTTTTTCAAAATTAGGGCCTCATTGTCATTTGTAATTATAGCTGTTCCTTTTCTGCGCAAAACCCATGCCGCAGATAAAGTTATTAATTAACTACTTCGCAATAACGGCGGTGAAGGGTGACGGGTGGTTAAGTTATATTATACCAGAATGTTACAGCAAGGAATCTCCATCAATAATGATGATTCCTTTTATGGATGACAGGGCCGAATCTCCAAAACGGAAAATACAGAGCAATTCATTTCCTAAATTCTGAATCAGATATTCCTTTTTTTCACGAAAAGGAATAAACATCCAAAATCATCCATTTTAATCAATATATCCCTTACCTCCAATACTGTCAAGGCTTAAAAGGCGCCCCAATATTCTACATTTATGACTGTTAATATATCTATTTGACCGTATTTACATAATTCGTTCATATCATGCACACATATATAACGAATTTGGCATAAATAGCTCTAAATATAAAACAGGATGAAACCAAATATTTTTTATGCCGTATCCATAAACTAAGAACAGGTAAGGCAAAATGGTTGGAATGGTCAAAAAAACAAGTAGAGGGAATCTATGGACTTCGTTAAAATTAAAACGGTACTTACAGGGCTGGCCATTGCCTTACTTACCGGCGCATCAGCCACAGCGGAAACAATCGCGGACCCGATAAAAACCGCAACCGCCACCCGTATCAAAGGACATAT
>QNAH01000337.1 GCA_003641425.1 Candidatus Zixiibacteriota bacterium | reverse complement strand
CGCATTTATTCAGGTGCAACGTTTTCAGAAATATTCGAGGTTCCCGGTGTGCGCGCCGCCGCCGGTGATATATACAATGATGGATACCCTGAGATTATCATCGCAAAAGATGTTGTGGAAGAAGATTCTCTTGCCTGGCTCGAAATATACAAATATGGCGATAGCGATTGCGACGGTGTAATAGATGAACTGGATGTCTGTCCCGATATATTCAATCCCGATCAGGAGGATCACGACGGCGATGGTATCGGGGATTCATGCGATACCTGTGTCGAGATAGAATTCAATATGAGCACTGCCGTCTGTTTTATCGAGGGAACGGCACCGGCCGGAGAACCCGAAACCGCGCAAACCCCCTTTCAGATTAAAGTGACAAGCTGGCTTGAGGATTGCTACCCGTCCGATACAATCAGCGCTTTCAAAGTGACCGCCCGATACGATGCCAACCTGCTGATCTTTGACTCGGCTCATATTAATCCCGGGATGTGGGACGGGTATCTGGAATATGAAGAAATCCAGAACGGTCATTACAATGATGTCAGCGTTACCCTTCTTGACGGCCACGCGCGCATCCAGGATGATTACATGACATTTTGTTTTCTCGATTTCAGGGCAAAATGTCAGGCAAATCTGCAAGCGACACCGATCGACATTACATCGCCGTCACAACCCGGCAATTGCTGGATTATAATTGGAGAGGAATATTTTCCATCAAAATTTAATGATGGCAGAGTTACCGCGGTAATGGGTGAATTCCCATGCTATACCTGCGGCGACTTTGACGGAAGCGGATCCATAAACATCCTTGATATTACAGCATTTGTTAAATACCTGTATAAAGGCGGCCCTGCCCCTACAATGCCGCAAAGCGGCGACGTGGACAATTCCGGCGAGCTGAACATAATCGATATATCGGTTATTGTTAATTACCTTTACCGTAACGGTCCGGAGCTCAACTGCCCATAATAATATTAAATCAAATTACCGGGAATGGCCCGGCCATTCCCCTTTTTTTATCCCTCGAATCACATATTTCAACTTTTTTCGATATTTCTTCTCTATTTGTTTATATTGGCAACAACCATGGAATTATTCGACGATAAAAACGATCGCGGCCTCACCGACAAAGAATTCGACCGCACCAAACCGCTGGCCGACCGGATGCGCCCGCGTAATTTCGATGAATTTTTCGGACAGGCAAAACTGGTCGGCAAAAACAGCCCGTTCCGGCGGGCGGTCGATGAGGACCGCATCGGCTCGTGCATATTCTGGGGGCCGCCCGGCACCGGCAAAACCACCCTGGCGCAATTGATCGCCAAAGCCACCAGCGGGCAGTTTATACCGTTTTCGGCAGTCGCATCGAGCATCAAGGAAATTAAAACCGTTATTTCGAAAGCCGGTAATTTCAAAAAGCTGACCGGCCGCAAGACTTATGTTTTCATTGATGAGATCCACCGTTTCAATAAGGCTCAACAGGATGCTTTTCTTCCCTATGTCGAAAAAGGCGATATTGTCCTGATCGGCGCCACCACCGAGAACCCGTCGTTCGAGGTCATTTCGGCTCTCCTGTCGCGGGTTAAAGTCTATGTGCTGGAACGGCTGACCGATGAAGCACTCAAAGATATTTTGAATCGTGCCCTGCACGATAAGGAGCGCGGGCTGGCCGACATGAAAATCAAGATCGAGGACAAGGCGCTGGAATTCATGGTCGGCGCCGCCGATGGCGACGCCCGCCGGGGACTGAATCTTCTCGAAGCGTCCGCATCCGATGCCGGCCCGGATGGCGAAATAACTCTTGAAAAAGTAATCGAGGTGCACCAGAAAGGCACGTTCATATACGACCGGGCGGGCGAGGAGCATTATAACCTTATCTCGGCCCTTCATAAATCGGTCCGAGGCGGCGATCCTGATGCCTCGCTTTACTGGCTGGCGCGGATGCTTCAATCCGGCGAGGACCGCCTGTTTATCGCCCGGCGTCTGATCCGCATGGCGATCGAGGATATCGGCCTGGCCGATACCAACGCCCTCAATGTCGCCCTGGCGGCGCGGGATACATACCATTTTCTCGGCACTCCAGAGGGTGAACTGGCCCTGGCTCAAACGGTGATTTATCTCGCCTGCGCGCCGAAATCCAACGCCGCTTATGTCGCTTACGGGCAGGCAATGAAGCACGCCGAAGAAAAAGGCTCCCTTCCGGTACCACTTCATATTCGGAATGCGCCGACCTCGCTGATGAAAAACCTCGGCTATGGCAAAGACTATAAATATGCCCATGACTATGAAGACTCCCTGGCCGATCAGGAATATTTCCCCGACGAGCTGGCCGGGACGGTGTACTACAAACCGCAGGAGCATGGCCGGGAGATAAAGATCGCCGAATATCTTAAAAAATACCGCGAATACCGCAAAAGCGTGATGAAATCGAAAAAGAAATGATTTTTAGATTCCATGTCAACTTTCACTCTTTTTCAATGTAAAAGTATTAAATGGCAATGGAACGGCCGTTGACGGCGTTTATATTAATTCAGCTTTGCCGATTTAGGATATAATGAAGACGTTTTTTAGATTTTCCATATTTATCATCGTCCTGTTCGCTTTCGCAATCGGCGTATCAGCGCAGATTACGCTGATCCCGATGGATGATACCCAGACCGATCATCTCCGCGCTTACGGGATCGCCTACAAGGCGCTCCAGATGGGTATGACGGTCGAATGGCTCCTTAATTACCGGGCCGGGTCGTTTGTGTTCGATTCCAACGACGAGCTCAGCGCCCTTTGTCTGCTTCGCGGTGTTTATACCGAAGAGATCAACTCGTCGCAGTTGTCGGATATCTACCGGACCATCGAGGTCGAAAATATGGAACGGGTGATTCTCGAAAAAGAACCCGCCATCGCTGTCTATTCGCCCACCAATGTCGAACCATGGGATGATGCTGTCACTCTCGCGCTGACCTACGCCGATATCAAGTACGATCTTATCTGGGACGAGGAGGCTCTCACCGGCGCTCTCGATGATTACGACTGGATCCATTTGCATCATGAGGATTTCACCGGGCAGTACGGCAAATTTTACGCCTCGTTTCATAATGAACTATGGTACCGCCAGGAGGTCGAGACCAACGAAAGGATGGCACGGAAGCTTGGTTTTCACAAGGTTTCCGAGATGAAAAAGGAGGTCGCGCGGACGATCAAAGATTATGTCCGCCGCGGCGGCTTCATGTTCGCGATGTGTTCGGCCTGCGAGACGATCGATATTGCCCTCGCCGCCGAAAACACCGATATCTGCCCGTCGCAGTTCGACGGCGATCCGATCGATCCCGATGCGCAGGAACGTCTCGACTATTCCCAATGTCTCGCTTTCGAAAATTTCAGGCCGAGCTATGATCCATTGCTGTATCGCCACAGCGACATTGATACTTACCCCGAACGGCTGGTCCGTTTTCCCGATCAATCGGTCGATTATTTTTATCTTTTCGAATTCTCGGCAAAACTCGACCCGGTCCCGACCATGCTGGTGCAGGATCATGTCGGGATGATATCCGGTTT
>QNAH01000336.1 GCA_003641425.1 Candidatus Zixiibacteriota bacterium | reverse complement strand
TCCCGAGGAAATCGAGGCCGAACTCAATCTTGCCGGCTATGTTCTTGAATCACTTGTCATTGGACGCACCAAGGAGAAAAAGGCAGGCGAAGATATCTGGGCGGTAATCGTCCCCGATATCGAACAGATAAAAATCGGAGAAAATATTACCGGTGACGAAATACCCCCCGAAAAAATAAGGCAATTGATCAAAATCGAGATCGATGCCGTTAACAGTCGTATCACTGACTATAAAAGAATCGTCAATTTCGAGATCCGTCTCGAAGAATTCGAGAAAACCTCGACCAGAAAAATTAAACGCAGATTATATCAATAGACGATGATTAAAACCGAAGAAATCAAATTCAACTCACAGGGATATTGCCATATCGTCAATATCACCGATGAAGTCGCTAAAAAGATTCGCAACTCAGGAATCAAATCCGGCACCGTGACCATCTTTACTCCCTCGGCAACTTCGGGCCTGACAACCATAGAATTCGAGCCCGGCCTGGTTAAAGACCTGCCCGAATTTTTCGAGAAAATACTCCCCTCGGGAGTCTCATATCACCATGATGAAACCTGGCATGACGGCAACGGCTTCTCTCACATGCGGTCGGCCCTGATCGGCCCCGATATTACCGTGCCGTTTGTCGACGGCAAAATGCAGCTGGGAACATGGCAGAATATCGTTTTTCTTGATTTCGATAACCGTAACCGTAGCCGACGGCTGATAGTCCAGATAATGGGGGAATAGAATGAATTTTACCGTAATTGAACGGGTGGGAAAAAAAGCGAAAATACTCGACCAGACACAGCTTCCGACCAGAGTTGTTTACAATGAGTACGGCGATTATCGCGACATCATGCAGTCGATTAAAAAACTCGAGATCCGAGGCGCCCCCGCTATCGGTATCGCCGGCGCCTTTGCCGTCGCCGTGGCCGCCGAAATCGATGTCAATATGGAAGTCGGCCAGTATAAAATCATCCTTTCGCAAGTCGCCGAGGAAATAAAAAACGTCCGCCCGACCGCGGTCAATCTCGGTTGGGGTGTCGATCGGATTGTGAAAGTGATCGAGGATTACAAAGGTGACAATATGGACGAATTGCGCGGCTTCATCTGGGATGAGGCCGGGGCCATCCTCGATGAAGATAGAATATTATGCGATAAAATAGGGGAGAACGGTGCCGCACTCATCAACGACGGCGATACCATCCTCACCCACTGCAATGCCGGGGCGCTGGCCACCGGCGGTATCGGCACCGCCCTGGCGGTTATCTATACTGCCAAAAATCAAGGCAAGAAGATCAGCGTCTATGCCGACGAAACCCGCCCGCTTCTGCAGGGCGCAAGACTGACATCGTGGGAGTTGATGAAGGAAGGGATCGATGTTACTCTTATCTGTGACAACATGGCCGCGATGGTGATGCGTCAGGGGAAAATCGACAAGGTTATTGTCGGCACCGACCGGGTCGCCAAAAACGGCGATGTCGCCAATAAGATCGGCACCTATGGTGTCGCAGTACTGGCGAAAGAGCATAATGTCCCGTTCTATGTCGCCCTCCCGTATTCGACTTTCGATAATAATATTCCGACCGGCGACGATATCCCGATCGAGGAGCGCGATCCCTCCGAGATCACCAACTGGGGCGGTGTGCAAACTGCACCCGACGGTGTCAAAGTATATTCACCCGCCTTTGATATCACCCCCCGCGAACTGGTAACGGCGTATATTACGGATAAGGGCGTTACGCCGGGAGGAAGAGGGGAATAGCAAAATATAAGTTTCCGGTAGGGCAGGATCCGCAGGCCCCGCCGTTGGCGGGGGTCAGTGATCCTGCCTATTATACTCCATGGGCGGCAGATCCTTCGAAGCTCAGGAGACCTGTTAATGTGGGCGGCAGATGTCCACATCTGCCCCATTTATATTTAGCGCGCACATAGTTTGGGAGGATTTTTCACGTGAAAAAGTTAAGTGATGAAGAATTGGAAAACATATCTGCTGATAAAGCAAGATAAATATGTGCTGATTTTGGGAAATTCATGGAGGATTATTTATCCCCAATGATTGGATGGGAAGATGACTTACCCTGGGCAAAAGGCGATATATTGATTGCATTATTAACATTATTGAAATTGGCCACTGATAATAGGCAAAAAGATGCATTGGTTTATGGCATATTATATTTGGATGGTTTTTTGCCTAATGAAATGGAATATACAAGAAGGTGTGCAACTATAGGAAAAATCAAATCAATAAACAAAGATATGAAATCTGGATTATCGACCGATGATATACTCGGAAAATACAATGGTAAAAAATAAGACAAAGGGACGGGCAGATGTGGACATCTGCCGCGCATATTAGATATTTTGAGGATGATTTAAATTGACGTTCAAAGTATAAGGATGGTGATAAAATGAGCAATCAAATAAGAATCTCAAATCGGGTTGCGCAGATATCCAAATCCGCGATCCATGAAATGACGCGACTGTCGAAACAGGTCGAGGACGTGGCTTTTCTCTCATGGGCCAAGCCGACCTCCGGCACACCGGAACATATCGGGGAAGCCGCTGTGGCCGCCATCAGAGAGGGTCGTGTCGGTGGCTACTCGGAAAACGTCGGCATTGTCAAATTGCGCGAAGCCATCGTCGAAAAGCTGAAAAGAGATAACGACATCGAGGCCGATATATCTCATATACTGGTCACTGTCGGCGCAATCGAGGGACTCTCCGCCGCCGTCATGGCGGTCATTGATCCCGGCGACGAGGTGCTCCTGTTTACGCCCACCTATTCCACTCATATTCGTCAGGTGGTGATCGCTTCGGGTAAACCGGTTCTTATCCCCACGGTTGAGGAAGACGGTTTTGCCCTCGATTTCGACGCTGTAAAAAAGGCGATCACATCCCGGACAAGGGCTATTATCGTTTGCTCGCCGAACAATCCGACCGGGACCGTCTTTTCCGAAGATGAACTCCGCCGACTGGCCGAGCTTGCGCTGGAGCATAATCTTATCATTATAACCGATGAGGCCTATGAGTACTTCGTATATGATGGCCGCAAGCATTTTTCCATCGCTTCAATTCCGGAGATGAAAGACCGCACCATAAGCTGCTATACCTTCACCAAAACTTACGCCATGACCGGCTGGCGCATCGGTTATCTGCATGCCGATGCCGTTTTGATCCCGCAGGTAACCAAAGCCCATATTCCGTTTGCTATATGCGCGCCGGTCGTATCGCAGTATGCCGCGCTCGCCGCGCTCGAAGGGCCACAGGACTGTGTTGCCGAATTCCGGGAGCATTATATCGAGGCCCGCGACCTGATGTGCAAACGGCTTGATGAACTGAGTTCCGTATTCTCGTACCAGAAACCCGAGGGCTCGTATCTCATGTTTCCGAAAATTCTTCTGGATGAGGGCAAAGATTCGATGGCCTTTTGCAAAAACCTGTTGAACAGGGCCAAGGTCTCGGCCACCCCGGGGATAGCCTTCGGGCCCAGCGGCGAAAGTCATCTGAGGTTGTCGTTCTGTGTTACACTGGATGAGGTCAACAAAGCTTTCGACCGGATTGC
>QNAH01000335.1 GCA_003641425.1 Candidatus Zixiibacteriota bacterium | reverse complement strand
ATCCTGTAAGCCATTCGTTTGGTCAGGCCGGTTCGGGCAAAGGCCATACCGATCACAACCGAACCGACAATAAACCACACCGACGGATCAAGGAAGTCGGTGAAGGCAACACGAGTCGGGCGGATCAGGAAGAGGGCCTGGACAACGCCGATGGCGATACTGGTGACACCGATGGGGATAACCTCGAAAACCCACCAGACGGCCGCCAGCAGAAACAGACCGAGGGCCGCTTTACCCTCACGGGTTAACGAAAAATGTTCCCCGGACGGATCGACAGCATCGGAGAAGGGCGGAAGAAGGTACATCAGGAGGAAGAGGGCCAATCCCAATACTATAAAAAACACACGCTTCTTATCTATTTTACCGAGTATATTTTTGAAGTGGTCCTGATGTGGTGAATCAGCGGAACGGTTTTTTTCGCCCCCTCTTTTTTTATCCTTGTCATGCTCTGTCATTCTTGCTCCCATTAATGTGCAAAAGCAAATGCACGGCAATATTAAAAAATAATTTCAGGCTGTATAAAAAAGGCTGGTAAGGCCCGGTAATTTTCTTTAGATTTAAACCGGGCATCACGGACACAAGTGGTGAATAGCTAATTATCACAGTCCGGTTATTTCCTATCGAGCAACATGTACGGCCCATGACTGTTCAACCACACATCAGGGACATAATACATGATTGAGCTATTTTGGGAGAATATATGGTTATGGTGAGATATTGTCAATAGTCTGTCTTTCAATAATTTATAACAAAATTGGTTATATTATTGCAGGACAGGCTTGTACCTTTATTTCACAAGGTCACGCTATTGCCACTCTACTGTTGCCGGAGGCTTGCTGGTGACGTCATAGAGAATCAAATCTATCTGATCGAATTTATTTTCGAGTTCATCGACCAGTTCAGCGATACATTCCTTTGAAACATCCCGCCCGATAGTGGCGGGCCGTCCAGTCATATAATCATTGGTGATAAACGTCCTTATGGCGATCGAGAATTTGTTTTCGATGCCAATCGGCACCAGCACTGCCAGAACCTGGCTCATCGGCGGTTTGTTCAGTTTTTCGGTAACGACATGATCGAGTTCCTGAAGCAGGGCCACGGACTCATGATCCAGATAAAACTCGGAGCAGTTTATCTGCCGGTCGATGGCGGTCTTATTGAGGACGTAGGCGACCCGGTTGATACCTTTGACTTTATTGGGAATGGTATTGCCCAGTTTATAGACATGATCCCAATCCAGATCGACGCCCTTTCCCCAGAGCAAGCTCAAATGCCGGTAGCTTCGCAGATCCCCCTGAACCCCGACCGATTTGATCGGCAGGACATTGCCGACATAATCACTTTTCATTTCGCCAAGGACTTTATTGAATTCCTCGATCACATCCAGATCGACACTTCCGCGGCCATCGTAACATATCGATCTGATAGCCAGTCCCGGTCCGGGGAACGGCTGGCGCGAGGCGATATTTTCGGCAATTCCCAGTTTCCGAGCCACGCGGCGAACCTCATCCTTGTGCCAGTCCCAGTTGGTTTCGACCACCATTCCTTTCGCCCGTGCCAGACGGATCATCTCGACATCATTATGATGTGTCTTTATCTTATGCGCCGTGGCGCTGACATCGGGATTGCCGCTCTCGATCAGATCGGGCCGCAGGGTTCCCTGCGCCCAGTAAGTCTTTTCGGGATCGAGGCGAAGCCGGGTCGAGACATCCTGTATGACCCTGACGAAAACTTCGCCGATAAGATTACGCTTTTCTTCGGGATCGGTAATGGTTGTCAGGGGGCCGATCTCCCTGCCGTCGATCGTCACCACCGAATTAAAAAACTTTTGCTCGGCATCTTCCCTTATCAGATGTTTCAACCCGAGATGTTTGAGCTGTTCGCAGATAATATCGCTTTCGTCTTTACGCATCAGGCCGTGATCGACATGGATGGCATAAATATTGTCGGGATCGAGCGCCTTGGTCAGAAGGGCGGCGCTGACCGCCGAATCGACCCCGCCGCTGATCAGCACCAGCACTTTACCGTCACCGACCTGTTCCTTAATTTCTCTAATCGAGGTTTCAATCCTGTCCTCGAGAATATAATTGCCGGCCAGGCCGCAGACTTTGTAGAGGAAATTGCGAAGCATGACTACGCCGTTGACGGTCAGATCGACTTCGGGGTGAAACTGCACGCCGTAAACTTTTTTCTTTTTATTATACATGGCGGCGCAGACATTTTCCGATGTGGCGCAAATATCAAAACCATCGGCCAGTTTTTCGATCGAATCGCCATGGCTCATCAGGACCCGCTGGCTTTTTTTCAGGCCATCGAAAAGCGGACATTCGGAATCGACATCGATATCGGTCTCGCCATACTCATTTTTAACACCGGGGGAGACGATACCGCCGAAATGTTTATTGATGACGTGCATACCATAGCAGATACCCAGAACCGGCAGTCGGAGTGAAAAAATTTCGGCGTCGTATTCCAGCTGGTCGCTGTCCCAGACCGATTTCGGGCCACCCGACAGAATTATCCCGTCGAATTCCTTGAGTTTCCCGGCTTCGATCTGCAGTGGAAAAACCTCGGAGCGGACAGCCAGTTCGCGCACCCGCCGGTCGATGACTTTGGTATATTGCGCGCCGCAATCGAGTATGGCAACACTGTCTATTTTCACTCTATCGATCTCCCTGTTATATCAAATTCCATTCGGAAATTATTCAAAAAACATTCCCCAATATATACCGCTTTATCTTTGCGGTCTAATGAATATTATTTTGGCCCGAATGTCAATATCCGAGGTCAACTCGTTACGACTGTTCACGTTCGATCATTTTACCGAGGGCTTTTATATGAGCCGGGGTGGTCCCGCAACAGCCGCCGATTATCGAAATATCGGCAGGGATCAGCGCCCGCGCACAATCGGCCATGAATTCCGGAGATTCCGGGTAGACGGCGCGGCCCTTTTCCATTCTCGGGAGTCCGGCATTGGACTGAATGATCAAGGGCATTTTAGTGCACATCCGGAAGGCCCGGGCGATTTCGATCATTCTCTCTATACCGTTGCCGCAGTTGGAACCGATAATATCGGCGCCGGCTTCCTCAAGCCCGGCCGCAGCGCTCTTGATATCGACACCCATGATGGTATAATAGCCGCGCGGGGTGGGATCGAAAGTCATGGTGGCGATAACCGGTATTTCCGGTGCAACCGTTTTGGAAGCTTCGACCGCCAGCCGGGCCTCGGCCAAATCGGTCATTGTCTCGATGCAGATCACATGCACCCCGGCCTCAACCAGCGCACTTATCTGCCGTTCGAATCCCTCGCGGATTGTTTTACTGTCGGTGTCACCGTACGGTTTCAGAATTTTACCGCAGGGGCCAACCGACCCGGAAACGTAGGCGCTTCGCTTGGCGACGTTTTTGGCCGCTGTTACGGCATTGCTGATTATTTCTTCGGTTTTATCCTCGAGACCGTACAACGCCAGTTTAAGCGGGGAGGTCCCGAATGTGTTGGTTTCCAGCAGATCGGCTCCGGCCTTGAGATACAAGGCGGCAATTTCCTCGAGCATCTCCGGATTGGTCAGGTTGATCCGT
>QNAH01000334.1 GCA_003641425.1 Candidatus Zixiibacteriota bacterium | reverse complement strand
TTTTAACAACAAAAAATATAGGGGTAACGAACCCATTTGATCATAACCGCGTGATAATCTGCGCCTTATCCAAAATAACTGTTTTGTGCGCGGCAGATGTCCACATCTGCCAGTCTTAGTCCGGTAAATCAGTCTTCATAGGGAAGGAGTCCCTGGACTCCTGCCATCCTTTCCCTCCCAAAAAAACATTGTTTTTGCAACATTATAAATTATGGTATCGTATATTGTTACGTAACCGGTAACATAAAAAAGGAAAGCTTATGACCCAAAATAAAGACTTCATTAAAAAACTCGGCGTTATGGCCCTCGGAAGCCGCCTCAAACGCCTCAACGACCGGCTCAACAAAAGTGTTTCCATCATCTACCGCGATCTGGATGTCGATTTTGAACCGGGATGGTTCACAATGATTAATATGCTCAATGATAATTCGCCGATCTCCATCACCGAACTGGCCGCCGAACTCGATCTTACCCACCCGGGCATCATTAAGATCTCCAATGAACTGGCAAAAAAAGGTCTTGTCAAATCTCGTAAAGACAAAAACGACGAGCGCCGCCGCCTGCTTGCGCTGACACCCAAAGGAAAAAAACTTGTCAAAAAACTACAACCGACCTGGAACAACATCGCTACTGTCGCCAATCAATTGCTCGATTCGGCCGATTATGATCTGCTGAAACTGATCGACCAGATCGAATCAGAGCTGGACAATAAAGAATTCCATAAACGTTACTATAGCTTCACGGGAGGATAAAATGTCTGAACAAAATTATCGAAAAAAATTATTCTTAATTCCAATAATGCTTGTGTGTCTGATTATAAATGCACATTCAATCGTCAGCGCCGAAGAACCAATACCCATCACACAAAAAATGAAAACCGATATTATTGACTCAGTCACCGCGATTATAAACGAGATTTATATTTTCCCCGAAGTTGCCGCAAAACTTGAAAAGCATCTGAAAAATAACCTGCAGGCCGGCAAATATGATAAATTCCGGGAATTAGTGCCGTTTGTCGAACAGCTAAAAACCGATTTCTATGAGATCGGACAGGACCGGCACCTGAGAATTTTCTCACTATCCAGAGAATTTTGCGCCAAGTACAAATCCAATGAGGAAGCCAAAGAATACTTTGAAAACAGTTATTTCGAAGAATCGGTTGATGACCACGGAATCAAACGGGTCGAGATAATGCCGGGCAATATCGGCTATATGGATCTTTATGATTTCATTAAATCCACTAATGAATTCGAATCGATTGCCGCCGCTATGACCCTGTTGTCGAACTGCGATGCCGTAATTATCGATTTGCGCCGAAACGGCGGGGGAGCCGGTGGCGTTGTCGCCTTTCTGGCCAGCTACTTTTTCGAGGAGCGCAGCCGCCTCAACGATGCCTATATTCGCAAAACCGATTCGGTCGATCAATACTGGACTTTTCCCGTTCCGGGAGCCGAGGCCTTTTATAATAAAGATCTCTATGTCCTCATCGGCAATGCCACTTTTTCGGCCGCCGAAGATTTCGCCTATGCCATGCAGGCCCAGAAACGAGCGACAATAATCGGCGAAAAAACCCGCGGCGGCGGACACCCGATCGAAATGTTCTTCTTTATCAACCATTATGTCTCCATCGATGTCCCCAACGCCTATTCAATCAACTCCATTACCGGAACCAACTGGGAAGGTACCGGCGTTCATCCCGAAATCGAGACGACTTTCGAGAAGGCCGTTGATGTCGCTTATCTCAAAGCTCTGGAAAATCTGCTTGAAAAAGCCGACAACGACGTAAGCCGAAATAAAATTAAATGGGCTATTTCCGGGCTGCAAATGAAACAGAATCCTGTCGATGTCGATCCCGATATCATGCAAAAATACGCCGGCGACTATGGGAAAAGAAAAATTATCTATAAAGACGGCCATCTGTTCTATCAGCGGAACGATAAATCTACTTTCAGGCTCTATCCAATGACAGAAAATATCTTTGGCTTTTTGGCCTGGGATGAGATTCGTATAGAATTCGTGAAAGATAATAACGCTATTATTCCCGAATTCCGTATTCTGCACCCCGACGGACACAAATCGGTTTATAAAAGGAATTGATTTGCACCGGGCGGAAAAACAGATTCTGCCCGGTCTTTTATATTTTGCTTTCCTGCCCCCGGCTTGTATTATATACCAAAATAAAATTAAACTGAGGATACCATGAATACCTTCAACCTTTATATTGGCATTGCCGGCATGTTCCTCCTGTTGCTGGCCTTTTCGCTCAACCTTGCAAAGAGACTGACACAGGATGCTGTTGCTTACATTGTCCTGAATATCCTCGGGGCCGGTCTCTCGGTATACTACGCCATTGCCCTTGATGCCGTTCCCTTTATTATTCTGGAATCTGTCTGGGGACTGTTTGCCCTTTATAAACTGATGCTTGTTCTGAAAAAACGACGATAAATCATCAGAATAATTCTGATATGCAGATGTAAAAACTTTTATTGAAACATAGGTGATTATTAGATAATGCCCGGTAAAAAAACAATTCTGCTGATATGCTCGATGGTCGTAATAACCGCCTCCGCAAGCGCAAAATCGTCGCCGGTTGATCTGATCAAAGAGTACATCTCCGCCCTGAAAGCGGCCGATTGGAAAACTGCCGGGAAATTCTGGCATCCTGATTTTATAGCGCGATCGAAATCTCTGGGCATAACCTTTGATAATGTCCCGGTCAAGTTCGATTGCGCCTCGAATTTATTTCTTTCGATCGAAGCAATAAAATCCGGGCAAGCCAATATCGATACAATAACATCCGCACAATACCCCGAATATACAGAGATTCAATTACGGCTGGCCAATGCTTCGGATACAGTGTATGATTATTACTGCTTCGTTTCCTTTAACGGAGAGATGAAAATCGTTCCTCGTTATTATATTCATTCGAAAGACTGGAATACCGTTCAGACCGGATTTACAACCATTCATTATAATAATGACAGCCTTATAAATGAATATGCCCTCGAAAGAACGGATAAATTTATATCGGATATTTGCAATTTATTACGAATTCCAAAATCCCGAGTTGCACAACTGGAGCAGAATAAAATCGACTATTATCTCTGTACCGAAGAAGAAATGAGACTTCTCACCGGATACAACGCTCATGGTCTGACCAATTTCCAGTTTGATGCCGTCATAACCCGGCATCTGCCGCATCAGCATGAATTGGCCCACCTGCTGATCAACTATGCCCTTGAAAATGTCCCCCTTTATACATTACCGGTTTTTCAGGAAGGATTCGCGGTTTCGTCGGGTGGAAGGTGGGGTAAAACCCCTGAAGTCTTAATGCAGTTGGCATATATAATGATTAATCAGGGATTTGTGAAAATCGAGGATCTCCTTGGCTGGGATGACTTTTACAAGAAGACCGGCCCGCCTGAGCTGACATATCCGGCCGGCGGAATCTTTAACCGTTTCATTCTCTATAATTACGGAATTCACATTTATAAGAAGCTGTATCTGGAATTCTCCGGTTCGGAACAGAAACTAAAATTGCTTACTGTGCCCAAAGTGAAAAGACAGATTACTGAAATAT
>QNAH01000333.1 GCA_003641425.1 Candidatus Zixiibacteriota bacterium | reverse complement strand
CTCTGAGGGCTTTGTTCAAATGGCATAAGCCTCTGCAAAATAACTGCTTACGGCAAAATGGGTTTGTTACCCCTAAATTTATATATGTTCAAACGCGTATCTCCTTGAACGGCAAGAAAAAACGGCAATTAATGGCGCATCTCCATATCATTTCTTTCATGCGGGCGGCGGATTCTTCGAAACTCAAGAGACCTGTCCGCATCTGCCCCGGCGTTAAAATTTTCACCATAATTGCCATGGATAAAAAAACAAAACAACCTCAGTACATAATTCACCCTCTATATAAGAGTCCCTGATTTCGATCATCACCGATGTTGTAGTGAAATTGTACGGGGGGATGATATGGGAATTAATTGTAGTTTTACACTCCTGACATTTCATGCAAAGCATGAAAAAGATGTAGGGCAGTGATCGGAAATTCCGCCCCAGCGGAATGAGTGATCCTGCCTATTTGTTCTATCACCAAGGCATATTGCAAACGTCGTTGCGAGCGGAGAGATGCGCCGACGGCGCAAATCGAAGCGCGGCAATCACGCGGCTTTTGGGCAAAAGGTAAACTGAGAGACAAAAGCAACGTGATTGCCGCGTCGCTCACCCTCGCTTGAAATCCCGGACTCGTTCCTCGCGACGACGTTTTTATTATCGCATCCGCAAAATCGTTGCAGATTCGGTGATGATTGGGATGCATGGTCTATTATAAAGAGAGGAGTATGGGAATCCATAGAAATGTGAGGGCATATTGACATACGCCCCGGTGTCGGGTGCAGAGACCCGACTCCAAGAAAAGAGTAAACCCACCGCCCCTCAAAATTCGGGATCTTCGACAAGCGGCAGGGCACCGAGTCGACCTGCGAAAAATAGATTCCCGCCTGCGCGGGAATGACAAAAGAGAAATGGGGATGACATTTGGGTAAGAAGAATAACATTAATGAGGTAATGTTGGAAGACGAAAAAGCAAAAATACAGTACCATTAAATCGGTGATGATTTTGATCGTGAAAAATAATGTGATATTGAAACGCGCGCATAGGACAAAACAAAACCAATTTTTTATAATTCGATGAGGTTATTAATAGTACAGCCAAAAAGGTCGTCATTTTCGGCAAGATCAGCCGAAAATCGTTACTGTTTTTATAGAAAAATTGACGTGGAAGAACGGGCAGATGTGGACATCTGCCGCGCACAGAGCACAGAATGAAAGCGTGCATAGTACAACGAAAACATTCATCATTTTCGGCAAGATCGTTTGAAAATCGGTATAGATTCAATATAAAAACTGTACCGCCCGATTATCCTTTAATACCATCGAAAAGCATCCCTTCGATATCCTCTATTATATCCATCAGCTTTTCACGGTTTCGCAATTTCTGGTTGATGGTATTGGAATAACGGTGCGAGGCCTCGATTAAAGCGGTGATAACAAAGGCTATCCGTTCGGCCGGAATATCCTGGCGGATCTCGGCGGTACGGGCGCCGCGGCTGATGAGCCGGTTGAGATGCTCGAGAAGGATACGGTTTATTTTTTGCAGGAAATCGTCCGTCAGCTCCCGGCTGTTTTCATAAAGCATCTTGACATAAAAGGCATATTCCACTTTCCGCTCGGCGCGGAAATCGAGAAGGGTCTGGGAAAAATCGCGGATTCGCTCCCGGGTGTGAATGCCTTCGGCGCGTGTTCGCTGGCTGTCCCAGAATTGACGGTAGTTGTCGATAAATATCTCGCAGGTAAACCGCAACAGGTTTTCTTTGTTGCCGAAATACTGGAACAGCGAGCCTTTCGACACTCCGGCTGTCTCGGCGATATAGTCAAACGAGACCCGGTCGAAAACATCTTCGGAAAAGGCTGTCAGGGCTGTTACATATAGCGTTTTTTTCTTCTCCGGGTCCAGTTTTCTGAAGGTGGCGGTGACGATACCGTCGCGTTCGAGTTCGATAATCAAATTTTCATTCATAATCTTACAATTTATCGTTAATGACTATATGGTCATTTATAATATAATAGTACTTTATTAGATGTCAACTTTTTTCTTGACACTTTTTCAGCCCGTGCTATATTGGCCTCGTTAATAATAAACACGAATTTAGAAGGGAGTTCTAAATGGCAAAGGTAAGAGTCGCCATTATCGGAGTCGGTAATTGCGCTTCATCATTCGTTCAGGGAGTGGAGTACTACAAAAAGGCGAAGGACACCGATTTTGTCCCCGGTTTGATGCATGTCAACCTGGGCGGTTATCATATCAGCGATATTGAATTCTCCGCCGCCATTGATATCGACAAGAACAAGGTCGGCAAGGACCTGGCCGAGGCTATCTTCACCAAGCCGAACAATACATACAAGTTCTGCAGTGTTCCCAGGACCGGGGTCAAGGTTCAGCGCGGTATGACGCATGACGGTCTGGGAAAGTACCTCTCGCAGATTATCGAGAAGGCCCCCGGTGATACGGTTAATATCGTCAAGCTTCTCAAAGACTCCAGGACCGATGTGGTCGTGAGTTATCTTCCGGTCGGCTCCGAAACCGCCACCAAGTGGTATGTCGAGCAGATTCTCGAGGCCGGCTGTGGTTTTGTCAATTGCATCCCGGTCTTTATCGCCCGTGAGAAGTACTGGCAGGATCGTTTCAAAGAAAAAGGATTGCCGGTTATCGGCGACGATATCAAATCGCAGGTCGGCGCCACGATTACACATCGGGTTCTGACACGCCTGTTCCGTGAGCGCGGAGTTCGCCTCGAGCGCACCAGCCAGCTCAATGTCGGCGGCAACACGGATTTCTTAAACATGCTCGAACGCGAGCGTCTGGAATCGAAAAAGATTTCCAAGACCAACGCTGTCACCAGTCAGCTCGATTACGATATCGGCAAGGGCAATGTCCATATCGGGCCGTCGGATTATGTCGAGTGGCTGTCCGACCGCAAATGGGCCTATATACGCCTGGAAGGCCGGACATTCGGTGATGTTCCCTTGAATATCGAGATGAAGATGGAAGTCTGGGATTCGCCCAATTCCGCCGGTGTTGTGATCGATGCGGTTCGCTGTTGCAAACTGGCGCTGGATAACGGGATTTCCGGGGCACTGGAAGGCCCGGCGTCATATTTCAAGAAATCGCCGCCGGTTCAGCATACCGATGACGAGGCCCGCCGTTTGACCGAGGAATTCATCATCAAGTACGGCTGGAAAGATGTCAGCAAGCCGAAACGCAAAACGGCCAAAACAACGGCAAAGAAGAAACCGTCGAAGAAGACGACTACACGCAAGAAAAAATAGTTTTGCTGACGGCTTAAATGCGTATATTAAAGGCGAACAATAGTTGTTCGCCTTATTTTTTGATTTTTTACGGCTATGAACAGAAAAGGCTATTTCATAACATTTGAGGGTATTGACGGTTGCGGTAAAACCACCCAGCTTAAACTGGCCGAACAGTATCTTATTGAGCGGGGATTACCGGTCATGGTCATCCGTGAACCGGGTTCGACCCCGCTGTCGGAAAAAATCCGGGAGATACTCCTCAATAACAATCTGCATATCAATCCGGTCTCGGAATTGATGCTTTATGTGGCGGCGCGGGCGGAGTTGATAAAAGATGTCATTAT
>QNAH01000332.1 GCA_003641425.1 Candidatus Zixiibacteriota bacterium | reverse complement strand
TGGTGGGAAGAGGGACGCGCCGCATTTTGCGCCTACAAATCGCATGGTTACTGCGATTAACTAACCCGTATCACAATTCAATTACTTTTCCGGCGCCGCCTTCGATGTATTTTTTCGGATATTTCTCTTTGATTTCGTCAATATGCTGGGTGCAGTGAGTCGGGCAGACGACAGTCAGTTCTTCCAGAAGTTTGTAATCATCAAAGCCGTGAAATCCCCCGAGCAGCGCGAAACACTTCCCGAATTGCGAGGCGGCTTTCAGGATATTACCCACGCCCGGATGTGAACAGCCGGCTATAATCATCGGTCCTTCGGCTGTTTTGACAATCAGCGATTGCTCTATATTTTCGAGAACCCCGGTTGAGTAGATATTCTCGGCGATCCGGACAGATCCGGTTACCTTGATTACATTCTTCGCGGCCTCCGGGGGATCATAGCCTTTGGGAATATATAATTTGGGATTGTTTATTTTCAGGATATCGCTCAATCCCCCGGTGTGATCCCAGTGGGCGTGGGAGATGAAAATCAAGTCGATATTTTCCGGGCTGTTTTTCAGTTTTTCCATGTTTCCCAAGAGAATATCTCCCCTGGCGCCGGTGTCGAACAGGATATTTTTGCCCCCGAATTCGATCAGGCAGGCAAAGCCCCAGTCGGCTGTCAGTTCTTCGACAGCGGCGGTATTGTCGTAAATTATTGTGATTTTCATATAATACACCTCTTTTCCGGTCGTAATTTGAGGTATTAAAAGACGATTCGCAAGGATATTATTGTAATATTATGAATCCGTTAAATCGGCCTGAATATCCGCTCTCGCACTAAAATACGGGTTGCCTTTTTTTTATTATTGATTAGATTATGCGGGCAATGCAGTAATAAAAAAGCAGGAGATACGTATGCCCACTCTGGCGACTCTTCGAAAAATGATAAAACAGCAGAAGATCGAATATATTGACCTGAAATTCTGCGATCTTATCGGTGACTGGCACCATATCACCATTCCCGCCTACAGCCTGAAACCGGAGCTTTTCAAAACCGGAGTCGGATGTGATGGTTCGTCTTTGCCGGGATTTACTAAAATCGAACGCGGCGATATGATCGCTTTGCCCGCTCCGAATGCCATATTTATCGCCCCGTTTTATGATACTCCGACCCTGTCGTTTATATGCGATATTATGTCGGTCGAGAAAGATATCGCACCGTATTCGCGCAACCCGCGACGGGTAGTGGCCGATGCCGATAAATATCTGAAGAAGATGCTTCCGGGTATCGATGCCGTTCTCGGGCCGGAATATGAGTTTTACATTTTCGATGATGTCAAATATCAGCAGGGACCCAAAGAGGGTTATTATTTTCTCGAAAGTGAAGAGGCCGAATGGAACACCGGCCGCGAGGGGGACAGGAATCTCGGTTACAAGGTCCAGTACAAAGGTGGTTACCATGCCGCTCCGCCGAAAGACCGGACTTTCAATCTCCGCTCGGAGATCACGACCCTGATGCATCAGGTCGGTATCAAACTTAAATATCATCATCATGAAGTCGGCGGGGCCGGCCAGCATGAGATCGAAACGGCGCTCGAGGAGATGGTCAAGACGGCCGACCAGTCGGTGCTTATTAAATATCTTGTCAAAAATCACGCTTTCCGGTCCGGCAAGTCGGCGACCTTCATGCCCAAACCACTGTATAACGAACCGGGTTCGGGGATGCATGTGCACCAGTATCTGGCTAATAAGAAAGGCTCGATATTTTACGACCGTAAAGGACCGGCGCGCTTTTCGAAAATCGGACTGCACTATATCGGCGGCCTGCTGAAACATGCCCCGGCGGTGTTTGCGTTCACCAATCCTTCCACCAATTCGTACAAACGGCTGGTGCCGGGATTCGAGGCGCCGGTTCGCGGTTTCTATTCGGTCGGCAACCGCACCGCCTGTATAAGGATACCGGGCTATCAGCGAAACGCGGCGACACACAGGCTGGAGTTTCGCCCGCCGGATGCCACTTGCAACCCGTATCTGGCTTATGCCGCAATGCTTATGGCCGGGCTGGATGGGATCAAGAACAAGATTGATCCGGGTTTG
This sequence comes from Candidatus Zixiibacteriota bacterium, assembly GCA_003641425.1. GTDB lineage: Bacteria > Zixibacteria > MSB-5A5 > GN15 > PGXB01 > PGXB01. Next base: position 1,509 of record QNAH01000332.1, on the reverse strand, counting down.
CCGAGCAACAAGAATCTGGAGGAAATGTCGGCGTCCGAAATAAAGAAGATTCCGTTTTTGCCGACCTCGCTGACCAAGGCGCTCGATGCGCTCGAGAAGGATTATAAATTTCTCATGGAGGGGGGCGTTTTCACCGAGGATCTTATCGAGGCGTGGATTAAATTGAAGCGCAAGGATGTCGAGCAGATCCGCACCCGCCCGCACCCGTGGGAATTCCAGATGTATTACGACAAATAGACTTTTGGGATAGAGCAGGGAATGAAACGGCGCTTATCCAGGCGCCGTTTTTTTTCATTTTTAATATCGAAATTGTATCGATTTTCGGCTGATTTCGGCGATAATGGCCGCTTCTTTCGTTGTACTATGAAGGTTTTCATCGGATTATAAAAAATTGGTTTTGTTTTTTGGAATGCGTGATTATCTGCATCACATTTTTTCGGGGCGGCAAAATCATCACCGATTTTATAGCACCGAATTTCGTATCGAGTCTCTGCATCCGACACCCTGGCGATATGTCGATACGCCCCTGCATTGATTGATACCCATATTTTCTCCTCATTAATAGACCCGGCTCCTAAACACCGTCGAATCTGTGGCGATTTTGCGGCGGGGGCAAAAGAGACCTCATTGCAATAAGGAAACCTACCGCAAGGGGTAGGGCACCAGGGCGGGAGGGATATGCGGACGGGGAGGCTCTTCGCGGCTCAGGAGGCCTGCGGACATCTGCCGTGCACAATAAAAAAGCGGGGAAACGAACCCGATTCCGCCGACCGCTGATCTCGCCGAAAAACGACCTTGTTTTTTATTTCGGCCCTGAATTTGTGGTGTCGGGCGCGGGGACCCGACACCACAAAAGAAAGCGGATTCCGCCGACGGGGGAATGACAAAATAAAATAGGTAGCATGAAATGTCATGAGTTTCCTTGCTTTGCTCAGGATTCTCCTCTCCCTCGGGCTTCGAACATGGCTTCTGGCCTACCAGGACTGATTTACCAGGATTATTTTCTATTGACAATTGTTGCGGAGGCCTGGTCGGTCGGCATGATCAGAACCTGATGCACGTTGACATGCGGCGGGCGGGTCGCCACCCAGAGAACGGCATCGGCGATATCATCGCCTTTCAACGGCCTGAGTCCCTGGTAAACCGTTTTGGCCCGTTTTTTGTCGCCCCGGAAGCGGACCTCGCTGAACTCGGTCTCGACCATGCCGGGATCGACCGTGCTGACCCGGACGGCGGTATCGACCAGGTCGATCTGCATCCCCTTCGTGATGGCATCGACAGCATGTTTGGTGGCGCAATAAACATTGCCTTGCGGGTAGACCTCGTGTCCGGCAATCGAACCGATATTGATGATATGCCCCTTGTTGCGTTTGACCATCAGGGGGATAACCATCCGGCTGACATATAAAAGACCCTTGATATTGGTGTCAATCATCTCTTCCCAGTCGAGCAGTTGACCTTCATGGAGCTTATCCAGACCGCGGCTGAGACCGGCGTTGTTGACGAGGA
>QNAH01000331.1 GCA_003641425.1 Candidatus Zixiibacteriota bacterium | reverse complement strand
TCAAATTGACATTTTCACCGGTTGATTGACCGCCGATCGTAGTCAGAATCGGAAGCTGGTTACCGGCCTCGTTGACTGTGATCGTTACAACTTCGGAATCGACTGACGCGCTATCATCAGTGGCATAGAAAGTGACATCATAACTTCCCGATTGCAGGTAGGTCGGGGTCCAGTCGAAAGTGCCTGTCCCGTTTCCATTATCAGAGAATGTTGCACCGGAGGGAAGAGTTGATACAGTCAATGACGGAGTCGATTCAATATCGGTGGCTGATACATCAAAGTTCAGATTTATATTTTCGGTCGTTGACCTGGAATTTATTGCCGTAAGTATCGGAAGTTGATTGCCTGCTTCGGTAACAGTGATAGTCACTATTTCGGAATCGACCGCCGCTGTATCATCGGTGGCATAGAAAGTGACATCATAACTTCCCGATTGCAGGTAGGTCGGGGTCCAGTCAAAGCTGCCGGTACCGTCTCCATTATCGGCAAAAGTCGCACCGGTCGGTAGAGTCGAAGTACTCAAGGCCGGTATGGTCGAGTCGGGATCGACCGCCGATATACCAAAACTCATGCTGACATTTTCGACAGTACCCTGACTGCCGATTGTCGCCAGTATCGGAGCCTGGTTACCGGCATCACTGACCGTTATATTCACCAGTTCGGTATCGCTCAGGACACCGTCGGTGGCGTAGAAATAAACATCATATGAACCGGACTGAGTATATCCGGGTGTCCAGTCGAAGTCACCGGTACCGTCACCATTATTGACGAATGTTGCGCCGGTCGGCAGGGTAGAGGTCGTCAGAACCGGATTGGTTCCATCTGGATCGGTGGCCACGGCGGTGAAGCTAAGATTTACGCCCTCGGTAATTGTCTTATTACCGATCGTGGTCCAGACCGGAGCCTGATTGCCGGTTTCAAATACATTTATAAATATCTGCTCGGAATCGATGGCGATACCATCGGAAGCATAAAATGTCACATTGTAAGCTCCCGCCTGTGTGAAATCAGGCGTCCAATCGAATATCCCGGTGCCATCGTTATTATCCGTAAAGGTGGCGCCGGTCGGCAGAGTCGTGGTGGTTAATACCGGTATGGTCGAGTCGGGATCGGCCGCCGAAACGCCAAAATTCAAATTGGAACCCTCGGTCACCGACTTATTGCCTATCGATGCCAGCATCGGATCCTGGTTGCCCGCTTCGATTATTGTTATCGTTACAATCTCGGAATCAACCGCCAAGGAATCGTCGGTGGCATAGAAGGTAACCGGATAAGTGCCGGACTGAGTGTAAACCGGGGTCCAGTCAAAAGTCCCTGTGCCGTTTCCATTATCTGCAAAACCGGCTCCAGAAGGAAGCGTCGAAGTCGTCAATACCGGAATTGTACCATCGGCATCGCTGGCTGATATACCGAAATTGAGATTTATACCCTCCGTGATCGACTGCCCGCCGATTGTGGCCAACACCGGTGCAAGATTCACCTGGTTGACTGTAAATGCAACAACCTCGGAATCGACAACCGCTGAATCATCAGTGGCGTAGAATGTAATCGTATATTCACCGGCCTGCGTGAAATCCGGGGTCCAGTCAAAAGTCTCGCTTCCACCGCCGGTGCTGGTAAACGTTGCCCCCGAGGGCAGGGTCGTTGTCGTCAGAACCGGATCTGTCCCATCTGGATCCGCAGCCGAGACCACAAAGTTAAGATTTACTCCCTCATCGACTGTCTTGTCTCCAATAAGCGCCAGTTCCGGGGGAAGATTGACCTGGTTGATTGTAAAGACTACTATTTCGGAATCGACCGCCAGGGAATCATCGGTGGCATAAAAGGTGATATTAATCACGCCGGATTGGCTGTAATCGGGGGTCCAGTCAAATATCCCGGTGCCGTCACCATTATCAGTAAGTCCGGCCCCGGCCGGAAGAGTCGAGGTGCTCAGATCCGGTGTCGATTCTATATCTGATGATGTAATAATAAAATTTATATTCTCGTTCTCATCAGCCGATTTCGGTCCGATCGGGGCCAATATCGGCAACTGGTTACCTGCCTCGATAACATCGATAGTCACGATTTCGGAATCTACCGCCGCGCTGTCATCCGTGGCATAGAAAGTAACACTGTAACTTCCCGACTGAAGGAAAGTCGGAGTCCAATCAAAGTTACCGGTGCCATTACCATTGTCGGCAAAGGTCGCACCTGAAGGCAGAACCGATGTCGTCAGAACCGGAATAGTACCATCGGCATCACTGGCATCGACACCAAATGTCAGATTGACATTTTCTGTTGTCGATTGCGTCCCGATACCTGTCAGTACCGGGGCAAGATTGACCTGGTTAACCGTAATAGTAACAACTTCGGAATCGACGGCCGAGCTGTCATCGGTAGCATAAAATGTGACCGTATATTCATTCGCCTGAGTAAAATCCGGTGTCCAGTCAAATGTCTCTGTTCCGGTGCCGGTGCTGGTGAAGGTCGCACCGCTCGGCAATGTCGATGTTGTCAGTATCGGGATGGTTCCATTGGGATCAGTGGCGGAAACTGTGAAATTAAGATTTGCACCTTCATCGGTAGATTTCGATCCGATTGCCGCAATCTCCGGGGGCTGATTACTGTTGACAACAGTGATAGTAACCGCCTCTGAATCGACCGCGGAGGAATCATCCGTAGCATAGAACATCACAACATACATCCCCGATTGGTTGAATGCCGGTGTCCAGCTGAAACTTCCGCTACCGTCACTATTATCTGTAAAGCCGGCTCCTTCCGGCAATAATGATGTGGTAAGGCCGGGTACCGATTCGATATCGGACGCCGAAATATTAAAACTCAGATTAACATTTTCCGCCGTCGATTTCGAGCCGATCGAGGCCAGCACCGGCGGCTGATTACCGCCATCAGCCACTGTGATCGTCACTACCTCGGAATCGACCGCCGAGCTGTCATCAGTCGCATAGAATGTGATTTCGTAACTTCCGGATTGAAGGAAAGTAGGTGTCCAGTCGAAATCACCGGTGCCGTTTCCGTTATCATTGAATATCGAGCCGGCCGGTAAAGTCGAGGTGGTCAGGGTCGGTATCGATTCAATATCGGTTGCAGATATACCGAAACTCAAATTTATATTCTCTGTAGTTGACTGTCCGCCTATTGAGGCCAATATCGGGAGCTGATTACCCCCATCAACAACAGTTATACTTACCACTTCAGAATCGACCGCCGATGAATCATCAGTTGCGTAGAATGTCACCGAATAATTTCCGGACTGAAGATATGTCGGCGTCCAGTCAAAGGTGCCCGTATTATTGCCGTTATCGCTGAATGTGGCGCCACCCGGCAGAGATGAATGAGTCAATACCGCAATGGTACCATCAACATCGCTGATATTAATGTCAAATGTAAGATTGACGTTCTCGGTGGTTGACTGCGGAAGAACTGTCGCGATAACAGGCGGTTGATTGACCTGGTTGACTGTTATAGTAACAACTTCAGAATCAACCGCCGAACTGTCATCGGTGGCATAGAAAGTCACCGTATATTCATTCGCCTGCGTAAAGTCAGGCGTCCAGTCGAAGGTCTCAGTCCCCGTGCCGGTACTGGTAAATGTTG
>QNAH01000330.1 GCA_003641425.1 Candidatus Zixiibacteriota bacterium | reverse complement strand
GGTCTTGTTCATCTTCCAGTTGCCGGCGATAATATTCAGTCTCATTCCAAGTCAAATCCTTTCTATGCATCAGTCAGCGCGGCCACACCCGGCAGGGTTTTTCCCTCCAGGAATTCCAGCGACGCTCCCCCGCCGGTGGAAATATGTGTCAGTTTGTCGTCGAGACCGCATTTGCTTACGGCCGAGGCGGAATCGCCGCCTCCGACAATGGTCACGGCGCCTTTGGCGGTAATATCGGCAAGAATCTTCGCCATTTCATAGGTTCCTCTGGCGAATTTCTCGATTTCGAAAACGCCCATCGGGCCGTTCCACACCACTGTCTTGGCTTTGCCGAGCTCATGGGCAAAGTGTTTGATCGAATCGGGGCCGATGTCGAGCCCTTTCATCCCGGCGGGGATTTTGTCGGCCGGGACATAGGAGACTTCGGCATCCTCGCTGATCTCGGAGGCGACCGCGATATCGGAGGGCAAAATCAGGTTCAGTTTGATGGCCTCGGCTTTTTTGATGATCAGGTCGGCGAGAGCAACTTTGTCCTCTTCGAGAAGCGAATCGCCGATTTCTTTGCCCATCGCTTTGAGGAAGGTAAAGACCATGCCGCCGCCGATGATGATGCCGTTCACTTTTTCCAGCAGGTTTTCGATGACGTCTATTTTGCCGGATATTTTGGCACCGCCGAAGACGGCCACGAACGGGCGTTCGGGATCAGTGAGAGCTTTGCCCAGGTACTGCAGTTCTTTTTCCATCAGGAAACCGGCGGCGCACTGCTCGAAATAGCGGGTAACACCCTCGGTGGAGGCGTGCGCGCGATGTGCCGAACCGAAAGCATCGTTGACATAGATGTCGGCGAGAACCGACAGTTTTTTGGCGAAATTCCGTTCATTGGCGGTTTCTTCCGGGTGGAAGCGCAGATTTTCGAGGAGTATGATGTCGCCGTCGCTTAGCGATTCAGCCATGCTTTCGACCATATCGCCGATGCAGTCGGGCGCGAGCATGACTTCCTTGCCGAGGAGTTCCGAGAGTTTCTCGGCCACCGGTTTGAGCGACATCTGCGGAACGGCTTTCCCCTTTGGGCGTCCCAGGTGGCTGCAGAGGATCAGCCGGCCGCCGTCCCCCATGATTTTTTTGATCGTCGGCAGAGAGGCGACAATGCGCCGCTCATCGGTGATATTCTGTTTATTATCGAGAGGGACATTGAAATCTACCCTGACCAGGGTCTTTTTTCCCTTGAAATTTATACTCGATACTGTCAGCTTATTCATAGCAACTCCGTATAAAAAGCCCCCGTTCATGTCGGGGGCCGGTGATTACAGCATCCTTTCAAGCATATCGACCATACGGCACGAAAAGCCCCATTCGTTATCGTACCATGAGAAGACTTTGGCGAATTTGCCGCTGACCATGGTCATCATGGAATCGAATACGGAGCTGTGCGGGTTGCCGATAATATCTGTCGAAACGATCGGTTCATCGGTGTACTCGAGGAAGCCTTTCATCGGGCCGTCGGCGGCCGCTTTCATGGCACTGTTGATGGCCTCGACTGAAGCCTCTTTTTCGAGAACGACGGCTAGGTCGACCAGCGAGGCATCGGGCGTGGGGACACGGATGGCGCAGCCATCGAGCCTGCCTTCCATGGCCGGGATGACCTGCGAGATGGCCTTGGCGGCCCCGGTGGTGGTCGGGATCATGGACATCGCCGCGGCGCGGGCCCGGCGGAGATCTTTATGCGGCAGGTCGAGGATTTTCTGGTCGTTGGTGTATGAATGGATGGTGGTCATGAAGCCCTTCTCGATACCGAAATTATCAAGCAGTACCTTGGTTACCGGCGCAAGGCAGTTGGTGGTGCAACTTCCAATCGAAATAATATGATGTTTGTTTTTGTCATATTCATTGTCATTGACACCGAGGACAAAAGTACCGTCATGTTTTTTGGCCGGTGCGGAGATCAACACCTTTTTGGCCCCCGCCTCGATATGCTTGCCGGCTGATTCTTTGTCACGGAACAGGCCGGTCGATTCGACAATGATATCGGCTCCGAGAACTGACCAGGGCAGGCTGGCCGGATCTCTTTCGGCCATGATAGGTATTTCCTTCCCGTCGACAATAATGCGATTGTCGGTGTGGCTGATTTCGCCGTCGTACTTACCATGAATAGAATCATATTTCAGCAGGTGCGCCAGTGTTGCCGCATTGGTAATATCGTTGATGCCGACTATCTCTATTTTTGATTTCTGAGCGCCCCGGAAAACCAGACGTCCGATTCTCCCAAATCCGTTAATTCCAACCTTGATGGCCATTTAACCTCCTTGACTTATAAAAAAGTTTTATTGATCAAAAAATATAACCTGCTCCAACCGTTAAAGTCCAGCCCGAATAGTCTTCTATTTCGGCCAGCGGATTGCCGAATTTGACCGGAATATATCTAAAATTCATGGTCAGGCCGATCTGTGTCGCGACCGGCATCTCCACCCCGGCGCCGAGAGAATATGTAAATTTAGTCTCGCTGTCGGCGGCGGTGTAGCCATAATAGTAATAATAATAATCGTCGTAATCAATGATACTCTGACTGGCATAGACCAGTCCGAACCCCGGTTGAGCATATAAATAAAACGGCAGGTTTTTGAAGCTGTACAAGGGGTACAGCTTGGCCGAGACAAAAATCGGATAGATATTGACTGCTCCCACGAAGACATCGGAGGTGCTGTAATATTCCACATCACCCCGGCTGTAAATCCCCAGAGATATCTCGACCGCAAGTGGGGTCGCGATTCGATGTGAATAGAAAAACTCAGCAAATACCGAACTATTTGAAAACTCCGAAGAGAATTCCGATTCTTCCGGGATCGCCTCATCCCCGGCATTTGTCCAGGCGCCGATTCTTACTCCCGCAAAATTTTTACTTGAAAAGGTTTCCTTCTCCAGTTCGAGACCGAGCGATACGGCCGGCAGGATTATAAGCCAGCACGCCAGAATGAAAATAATTCGATAAATCATGCCATTTTACCCAAAAAATACCTCGGCCGTTTCAACTAATTCAGGATCCACAGTTTTTGTCTGCGCTATTACCTTTGCCAGAGGAAAAGGCACAATTTTATTGGCCTGCAATGCAACCATATTTCCAAATTTCCCTTGACGTACAAGATCTATTGCCTTGACGCCGAAGCGAGTCGCCAGAACGCGATCAAAGGCGGTTGGGGTTCCGCCTCGCTGGATGTACCCCAGAATAATCGCGCGGGCCTCGTAACCGGTTCCGGTTTCTATCAGGTCGGCCAATTTCGCCCCGATTCCGCCGAGTCTGACATGTCCGAAAGCATCAAGTTTTTTATCCATCAAGACCATTTCTTCTTCACCGTTTTCGGGACTTTTCTTCAGCCTGGCCCCTTCTGCGACCACCACGACGGAAAAATCTTTTCCGCGGTTGTGGCGTTGCTTCAATAATTTACATACATCGCTGATATACGTGATTTTTTCAGGAATAAGTATAATATCAGCCCCGCCGGCAATACCGGCCTCGATTGCAATCCAACCGGCATGACGCCCCATAACCTCGACGATCATAACCCGGTTATGTGATTCAGCGGTAGTGTGAATGCGATCGATAGCTTC
>QNAH01000329.1 GCA_003641425.1 Candidatus Zixiibacteriota bacterium | reverse complement strand
TAACGGGACACAACACACTTTTTACGGCCGCGAGGATCTATTGTTTATTTCTATGCATCGCTACCCGTTTTATCCTGGTACCGGGGCCAAAAACGAGGGCGGCGCCGGTGACGGAATCGGTTTTACGCTGAATATTCCGCTTCCGCCCGGCAGCGATGATAAAAAATATCTGGATGAATTCAATATGAAAGTCATTCCGCGATTGACTCAATTTGATCCGCAGTTTATAATAATATCCTGCGGGTTCGATTCACATCGTGATGACCCGCTGGGCGGGATGAACCTGACGGAGACGGCTTTTGGCGAAATGACGGCATTGCTGGTTAAGGTGGCAGAAAAACATGGCGAGGGCAGGGTGCTGTCGATTTTTGAGGGCGGGTATAACAGCCACGCCAATGGATTATGTTTATATAATCATTTAAGGGAGTTGCAAACAGACTGATGGAAAGATATGTGAGATTTGAAGCGGCGGAAGGGATAGTCTGGGGAATTCTTGAAGAGGGAAGAATAGAGAAAATTTCCGGAAATCCGGTGTTTGATTATGAAACAACAGGTGTCAATTACGACCCGGCATCGATTAGATTGCTGGCGCCGGTAGAGCCGACTAAAATAGTATGTGTCGGGCTTAATTACCGGGAGCATGTCAAGGAATCGCAATCGGCTGACAAGGTCCCCGATGAACCGGTTTTATTTTTAAAACCGCCGTCATCGTTGATCGGTCCCGGGGGGAGAATAGAGTATCCCGAGATGGCCGCGCGGGTCGATTATGAGGCTGAACTCGGCGTCATTATCGGTAGGGAGTGCCGTAACATAGCCGCCATCGAAGCCGAGGATTATATTTTTGGATTCACCTGTGTCAACGATGTGACGGCCCGGGATCTGCAAAAAAAGGATGTACAGTGGACGCGCGGCAAGGGATTTGATACATTTTGTCCGGTCGGTCCCTGGGTGGTTGATAAACTGGGCTATGAAGATATTCTTGTCGAGTCATATCTCAACGGCGAGCTAAGACAATCATCGAAGACATCGATGCTCATTTTCCCTATCACTGATCTGATCGCCTTTATCTCAAAAGTGATGACACTCAAGCCGGGCGATTTGATCTCGACCGGAACACCCAAAGGTATAGGACCGATGCAGCCGGGCGATCGGGTCGAAATCAGGGTTGAAGGAATTGGATCGCTTGTCAATGATGTTGTATAGATCATGTATTAAAGCTATCTTGATTCTGCTTCTGTCCAGCCCCGGTGCGCTATCGTTTGATACGTTGCGGGTCGAGGCCTCTCTTGATACTTTGAGAAAGGATATCTCCGGAACCGTCTCATATAATCTTCCGATGTCCCCGGAGCTGTCCGGTTTTGAATTTCAGCTGTATCCGAATGTATATTCATCGGAAGATTCGCCCTATTTAAAGGATAAGAATCAGCTTAAGAATATTTTGAGTCGATCGAAAAAGTGGGGTGAGGCCGTCATAGATTCGGTGTATCTGGATGGCAAAAATGTCAGCCGATATCTTGATATAGATTATACCATTGCGGTTGTCAGCCCGGAGGGCCAATCAAAATTAAACGGGAAAGAGGTAAAGATATTCTTCCGAACCCGTTTAGCCGAAATGGCCGACCGTCTTTTTTATTACGGCAACAATTATTTGCTTGACGGCTGGTTTCCATTTCCGGCGATCTTGAAAGACGACGGGACATGGTACAACCCGGTCTACGGTTCATTTTCGGAACTGGTCGGCGGATTTTATCAATTCGAGATAGATCTGCATATTCCGACTGACCTGAAAGTCGCCGCGGCAGTCTCCCCGGCAATAGTAAATACGGATGATACATTGACCGGGTATCATTTTTCATTCGGCCCGGCGCACGACTTTGCTCTGGCGTTATCGGCCGATTACCTGACCGACACATCGAGAATTGGCGATGTCGAGGTGATGATTTATTATCGTGATTTCGAGCGGTCCGCGCTTGACAGAATTAAAACAGCGGTGAATAACAGTCTCGAATATATGGCCGGAAGAGCAGGACAGTATATGTACGACCGTCTGACACTGGTGATGGCCGATTTGGTCGAGGCAGGCGGGATCGAAATGCCGGGATTTATCGTGCTGGGATCGCCGCGCGGCGGGACCATGTTTTCACGCTACTATGAGTCACTGGTTATACATGAGACGGTTCATCAATGGTTCTATGGTGCGGTCAACTCCAACCAGATAGAAAATCCCTGGATGGACGAGGCGATTACCAATTTTTTCACCCTTAAAATCGTGGAAGAATACTGGGGGAAAGAGGCCAACACGCTTGATTTTGCCGGGATGAAGTTTAGCGAGCGGGATCAGCTTCGCCCATTTTTGATAATCACGGCGGATTACGGCCCGCTGAACCGCCCGACTTATTCATTTGTCGATAACACTGATTATTTCGGGAGTATATATTCAAGAGGGGCCCTGATTGTCGAGACGATCGACAATCTGCTCACCGATTCGCTTTCCCGGATATTCTGGAGCAGTTATTACCGGGAATATAAATATAAATCGCCGACTCCCGATGATTTTCTTGAGTTGATCGGAGAAATCGGTGGTGAAGAAATAAAGACGGCCTCCGAGAAATTGATCTATGGCGCGGGGGAAATAGACTATACCGTAAGCAACCTGACAAATGATCAAAAAGACTCGGTTACCTGCGAATCGAGTTTTATTCTGGGAAAGAAGGGGCGGATCGACCTGCCGGTTGAATATTGCATGGTGCTTTACAACGGCGATACGGTCTGCAATGTATGGAAACCGGAGAACAATCTGGAAAAAATTACGGTTCAGTTACCGTCACCCATACTTGAGATCATTATCGATCCTGACGGAGTATATGCCATAGACGGTAATTTGCTAAACAATTCGATTACATTCAGGACCGACAGCAGTCCAGCCCTGCGGTTATCCTCGGGGGTGATGTTCCTTGTCGAATCGCTTCTCAGCTTTTTGGGGGGGCTGTGATGTTTCCGGTGCTGAATCAACTCAGAGGACTCGCGGCATTGAGATCAATGTGGTTTTTCCTGTATCTTCTAAAGGCAATCATCGCCCTTCTGGTAAGCATACCATTCTTTGTAACTGTTGATTCCATTTTGTCGTCATCTATTTTTGGCCGCAGTCTATTGCAGACATGGGATATGTCGGTGTTTGTTGAGTTGTTCTCAATAAAAGGTGATGCTGTCGCGCCTTTGTTGATGACGATATTTATCGGGACAATTATCTATATTATCCTGATGCAATTTATAAATGGCGGGCTGTATTACGCGGTTGTTTCAAGGAAATTCGGCCAAACCAGCCGGCGGGATTTTTTTGCCGAATGCGGAGCCAATATCGGAACCCATATCAAAATAACCCTGATTATGATGATAGTCTATGCGCTTCTAATTCCGGCGGGAATGTTTTTTTTAAATATAATCAGTTTTGCGGGCGGGAATATCATGGGGACACCGGCTCTGCTATTTGCGCTTTTTAGATTATTGATTATGCTGATTATTCTGACTGCGGCCTCGATTTATTCGGACTCGGCCCGGGCGGCGGCAGCGGCTCATCCCGATAAGGGGCTGAAGGAAATCCTGCGGCAGG
>QNAH01000328.1 GCA_003641425.1 Candidatus Zixiibacteriota bacterium | reverse complement strand
TATTGGTGGCGGCAATAACACGGACATCGACACTTACCGACTTGTTTCCGCCGAGACGCTCGAAGCATTTCTGCTGGAGGACGCGCAGGAGTTTTGCCTGTAGTGAGATGTCCATATCTCCGATCTCATCGAGGAAAATGGTGCCATTGTTGGCGATCTCGAATTTACCCATCTTGCGCGCCACGGATGATGTAAAGGCGCCTTTTTCCGAGCCAAACAGTTCGTTTTCAAGAAGTTCCCGCGGGATGGCGGCGCAGTTGATGGCCACATACGGTTTGTCACGGCGGGGCGACAGGTTATGGATGGCCCGGGCAAACAGTTCTTTACCGGTTCCCGATTCGCCCTGAAGAAGGACAGATGTATCTGAACCGGCCACCTTCTGGATGAGCCGGGAGACATCTTTCATTTTTTCGTTCTGGCCGATTATTTCGCTGAATCCGAGCGACTGGGCCAGTTCTTCGCGGAGCAGAGAATTTTCCGCCAGCAGGCGGCGGTTTTCCAATGCTCTCTCTACAATAACAGTCAGGTGGTCGGGATCAAACGGCTTGGTGACAAAATCATAGGCGCCGCTTTTCATGGCGGCGACCGCCGTCTCGACAGTGCCATAGGCGGTCATGATAATGACCGACATATCATTGTCCAGATTTTTAAGCCCCGACAGGACTTCAAGACCGTCAACATCGGGCATTTTCATATCGGTAATAGCCAGGTCATAACCTTTTACCCGGGCAAGATCGAGCCCTTCTTTCCCCCCCGACGCCGCATCGACCTGATAACCTTCATCGGTCAGCACATCGGACAGCATCGTCCGCATCGATTCTTTATCATCAATTACCAGTATGCTCGGCATGTTGTCTCCTTTGATGAATCTTGGCCTTTCTCGGCTATGCCCCTTAACAGGATTGTTTCCCTAATGTTATCGGCCTTCTCCCATATTCTTGAATATCAAAATTTGCACAATTTGCCCTCAACTACCTATGATGCAACGCGTTTTAGAATGAAACAAAAACGAAACAGACAAAATATTTTTTGTCAGGAAATGTCCGACGATTGAATAAAATGTGCAGAATTATTCCCAGTGATACCGGAAATCGAGACTGCGGGTAAAGATGCTGTCGCAGACATTGTACTTATAGAAGTACTGCGCGGGTTTGATGCGGACACCGTTGGAATCAAGCTTATCCCAGGGAATTCTGTATTTGCCCGGAGAATAAACGCTATCGATAATGGTCCTGACCAGCCGGGTGCCGAGATTGCGCAGTTCGACTTTCACCGAACAGGGCCGGTCGACGGTGACCTCGAATTCGACGAATAAAGAGTCCGGCAGGGGCACGAAAGTAAGTTTGCCGGCGGAGGAGTCATGGACAAGCGGTCCTTCGCGGGGCGGCGGGGCGGTATAGACTTCATATTTTTTTGATCCGCACGACACCATTACCGCCGCGAGGATGATCAAAAAGATTATGGCAGTATATTGTCTCATATTAATATTATAATACAAACTCGGCAAAAAGCACCAGAAAATAATATCGGTTCGGCTATGGTTTGCAGTTGCGGCAGGGTGAGTAGCCGAGGCGGAAAGCTTCCTCGCGCGTCTCGAATCTGATCCAGTCTTTTACATTATAATCTCTGGCCGAGGTACACCCGGGGCGGTGAAAACGATAGGAGGTCTTCAGGGCGACATAATACAGCTCCGGTGAATGGGGAATCGACCACACCCCGACGCCGTTATCGATGGCCTCGTTCTGAGCCGCGATCAAAGCGGCGATATGCCCGGTGTCGCCGGCGTTGTCGGGAAAGCGGTAAACATGAGCCAGCCCGCGGCGGACTATCTCGGCGTTGACAAAGGTCGAATCATCGATATACACATCCCAGCATGCGTCCGTAACGGTCGCGGCGGCGTTTGGAGTATGTTATTCCGGCCGTTTTGCCGAGTGTCATGGCCTCGATAAACAGCATCGCCGAATCATAGTACGGCTCCCCTTTTTCCGGGCAGTCAATCCCGATCAGGCGGAGCCGGTCGCCGCCGGGAAGCTCGATCGTGTCGCCGTCGATGATGCCGGTGATACGGAACCGATCGCGCGGGGTGATATCATGGCCGATCTCGGAGACAAAGCGTACTAAAAGGAGGAACAGTACAAAGACTGCTATGATGAGTATGCGGTACTGTTTCTTCATGATCACCTGATGCAAAAGTTATCGGTTTATATGATAAAAATCAAATATGAAACGGACGGTAATTTGTATATCACAAAAGCGGCGTATTGGCGGTTTTTGGCCGAAATTTCGGTGAATTCGGGCCCTAACGGGGAATTTTTTCATCCGGATTGAATATCGCCTGAAGCGGGTGCTGTTTAAAAATAATACACCCGGCGCGCCTTTATTGGGCGCATGTTGTTGTTTTGCATTTGGTTAGGTCGCTGTAAATAATGGCTGACGAGGGTTGCGGGCGGGCTGAATAGGGTCTAAGCTGTTGTGTGGATTGAATTTTTCGCTTGACAAAAAAGCGCTTATTTATATATTAGACACGAGTGCGATGTCCTGTGTGCCAGCAAAAATGAGAGCCACAATATTTTTTGAAGGCACAAGTTAAGTTACGAATTACTTCACGAAGTTAGATCCAGTCGTTAAGGAAAACAATCCTTTACGGGGATTCTTGCATTTGAAATCCATAATTATTAAGCCACCTGTAGTTGCCTGATAAATATAGATTTCCGCAACATTTCCCACCTTAATTACTACCTGGATCTGTCAAGCACCTAATTTCTGATATGAAAACTAATAATCGCAACATACGTATTTATTTCATCTCAGGAGGTGACGCTTTAACTTACACGAATAATAAGTTCTATGATTTGAGCGCAGAAGCATTTACTTCCTCGACACAACGCTTGGGAGTTATTTGCTCAAGAATTGTTGAGGAATTTAAAACTCCTTTCTCCAAATAGGAATGATTATGAAATTGTCAGCTGAAACAGATTACTCGCGTTTCCCTGGACAAGAAGCGAGGATGAAAAACGGCCTCGATACCATCATTGATGGACTGAAAAGGCAAAGAATTTTTGATTTTTGCCGATTTAGTTTATATCAGATTGGTTTGGCTAATTTTCTTGTTTTGGCTGCAATACCAAGTTTCCTAATTTTTAAGGAGGAAATTGATGCTTAGTAAACTAATTAACGCGGTGCTCGTTTTGGGTCTCTTTTTGACCTTTTTCGGTACGGCAATTTCCGGTGATAATCCGTCGATCCCTGCTAGCGAGAAGTTGGAGCGAACTCGCGTGAATGTGAGTCCCGGACCAAGGCTGGAATTACCCAACTATACGCCCCCGCTCTTACGACCGGAATTAGAGAATCTTGAATTAGGGTCGAAGGACCAGATTCAAACATTTCCGACCGAAGTAGATACGACAGCCTCATACGCTCAGTACTACTGCGACGATGTCGGAACCTCTTTCTGGTTCATATGGCATTTTACCGGCGGCAATGGAAACCAGATTGCGACGCGTTACGACGTCCCTGAAAGCTACATTGCCCAGGTTGACGGCATTATGCCTTATTTCGGCTTTTCCACCTTCCATGACGGCGGTAACACCCTTGTTGCCACTGTCTATGAAGACGAT
>QNAH01000327.1 GCA_003641425.1 Candidatus Zixiibacteriota bacterium | reverse complement strand
AAATTTCTGGTCAATTTTACTTGGCTTACTTATTTCGGCCGTTTTTTTGTATTTGATATTCCGCAATGTAAATTTTAGTGAGCTGGGTGCGGCTCTCAAGGGCGCCAATTATCTCTGGCTGATCCCGAATATCTTTTTTGTAATCCTGGCGATGTTTCAGCGGGCCGAGAGATGGAAATATATGCTTAAACCATTACTTTATATGAAATATGGTAAATTATTATCAGCCACATGCATTGGATTTATGGCAAATAATGTCCTTCCGCTTCGGCTGGGTGAATTTGTACGCGCTTATGCACTGGCCAAGAATGAAAGAAGGATCACCAAGTCGGCTTCACTGGCGACTATTTTTGTAGAGCGGATGGTTTTCGACCTGCTGGCCCTGCTTCTGATACTGGCCGTCATCCTCATGTTTGCTCCGATCAAGGTCGATGGGGAATTTAAGGTCGGCGCCACGTTGTCGCTTCTGGTGGCGGTAACAGGGTTGATATTTGCCGTTGTAATTGTCATGAAGCCGGAAGGCTCCGGGCGGCTCATCACAAAATACCTCTTTTTCCTCCCTGAGAAAGTGAAAGCCGCCATAAACCAAACGGTTATAAAATTCTCCAGGGGCCTGCTTTTTCTCAAAAATTTCAAATATACTGTCTGGGTTTCGGCGCATACATTGTTTCTCTGGCTCTGCATGGGTATTTCAAATATTTTTGTTTTCTATGCTTTCGGGTTCGATTTGCCCATCTATGCCTCGTATGTGCTTCTTATTGTAGTCTCTATATCGATACTGATACCGTCATCGCCCGGCTTTATCGGTGTTTATCATGGGGGAGTGGTATGGACCCTGCACTATTTCGGTATCGGGGCCGATGAAGCGGTATCCTGCGCCATTGTATTGCATGCGGCTCAGTTCATACCGATCACCCTGATGGGTTTTATATACCTGTATAAGGAAGGCATGACACTCAAGCAGCTTGAAAAGGAAGCGATGAAGGAGAATGGCAACGGCACCGAGCAGGAACAATAAAATATATGCCCTCCTGCCGGCTTACAACGAATCCGGTAAGATCGGGCTGGTCGTCGAAAAGATAAAGAAAACCGGCGCGGTCGATACAATCCTGGTTGTCGATGACTGCTCGAGCGATGATACCTCGAAGGAGGCCTCATCGGCCGGCGCGGTTGTCATAAGGCACGAGATAAACCGTGGAGTCGGAGCGGCGATAAGAACGGGCGTAAAATTCGGCCTTGAAAATGATTTCGGTATCTGTACTATCCTGTCGGGCGACGATCAGCATGAGCCGACCGAAATCGGACGGGTGGTATCTCCGATAATGGCGGACGAATATGATTTTATACAGGGTTCGCGGCGAATGCGCGGGGGACGCGTGGTCAATGACCGGCCGTTCCGGATGATCACCACCCAGATGTACTCGTTGTTGTTCTCGACTTTTGTTTTCAAACGGATAACCGATGCCACGAATGGATTTCGGGCATTTCGCCTGTCCATCTTCGATGATCCGTCGATGGATATCGATCAGGATTGGCTTGACAGGTACGAACTGGAACCATATATATTATACAAAGCGGTGACAAGCAAAAAAATACGGGTCAAAGAGGTCCCGATTACTATATATTATCATTCCGAACGCAAGCAGTTTACTAAGATGAAACCGTTTGCCGACTGGTGGCGGCTGGCCAAACCGATGATTTATCTTGGGCTGAAACTGAGAAAATAAAGGCAGGCAGAAAATGATAGAAATCGATTTTACCGGAAAAACAGTGCTGGTTACCGGGGGCGCCGGTTTTGTCGGCTCCAATGTTGTCGGCCGGATTGTCCGAACCGGCGGTAAGGTGATTGTGCTCGATGATCTATTCACGGGTGATTTGACCAATATCGACCAGGATATTCCATATGAATTTGTCGAAGGCAGTGTCACCGATTATAACCTGGTTCGTGACCTGATGACCCGCGTCGATTATGTGGTGCATCTGGCGGCCCGCAATATTATCATCTCGACCAAGAATCCGATGGAGGATTACCGGACAAATATCGGCGGGACGTTGAATATACTCATGGCGGCGCGTGAGACGCAGCCCAAGGGTATAGTATATTCGTCGTCGGCCTCGATTTATGGAAATCCAAGAATACTGCCGATCATGGAAGATGAAGGGCCGGTCACATTCTCGCCTTACTCGGTATCGAAACTGGCGGGTGAAAACTACTGCTATGCTTTTTATGAAACATTTTTTGTCCCGGTATCGGTAGTCCGTTACTCGAATATTTACGGCCCCAAGCAGAACCCGTCAAATCCTTATTGCGGCGTAATCTCGAAATTTATCATGTCGATCGATCAGGGAATCAGCCCGAAGGTGCATGGTGACGGACACCAGACGCGAGATTTCACTTATGTCGATGATGCTGTTGATGGTACTTTGATGGCGCTGCTATCACCGCGTGCCGACGGGATGATGTTTAACATCGGTAGCGGCGCCGAAATAAGCATCCTCGATCTGGTTCGCAATCTGAATGAATTGATGGGCAAGGATGTCGGATGCGAGCATATTGACCGGCGGGATATCGATAATATCCGCCGGCGTGTTTTGAATATCGAGCGGGCCCGGACCCGTCTTCGCTGGCAGCCGCGGGTGACATTGAGGGAAGGGTTGAGGCGGACCATAGACTGGTATTATGCGATAAAGAAAAAGACAGCCTGAAGGCTATCTTAAATGCTCACGCAGTTTAAATTCAAGCAGTTACTTTTTGCCCTTGTTTTAATCGGTCTGCTGGTCCGTTTTGTTTTTATTTTTGCCGTCGAGCAGATCCCGGTTATGTGGGACGCCCGTATATACTCCTCGGCGGCTCTTGGCTTGATCCAATATGTAAAAGATCCCGATCGTTTCGGACATCCGGAGAATGACGGCCCGGCCGATTCGACATTCCTCCGCGCCCAGTTCGAATATACCATGAGGGAAAATATCCAGGGTGAACAGATCGAGTGGCTGTATTATGATATTCCGACGGTCACTGAGGCGCAGGATTATCTGTTTTTGTCGGGGCCGGTTTATCCGATATATCTTTCGGCATTGTTTTTTATCTGCCCGGTCGGAGATTTCGAGCTGGTACGAATACTTAATGTGATTATCGATGGCTTATGCCTTCTGCTGCTGGTATTGATCGCGCGCCGATTATTCGGCGACAGGACGTCGCTTATGGCCGGCTTGCTTTACATTTTCTATCTGCCGTCTGTTTTAGTGACCGGGATGGTGTCGCCGGAGCCGATAGCAATAGTGCTGATTTTGCTGACAGCCCATTTGATACTTGTCTGGTATGACAAACCGGGCTGGAAATTAATTATTTTGATCGGAGCGATTCTGGGTATCCTGACGCTGGTCAAACCGACCGGAGTTATGCTTTTTATACCCTTCGGGGCGGCCGTATTGTATGATTGTCGCTGCGAAATCAAGAAATTGATGATGCCGCTTATTAAAGCGGCGATTCCGTTTGTTGTTATAATCCTGCCATGGCTGATATTGACCAGCAGTTATTACGGGGAACTATCATTCCGTGATCCGGATTACTCGGCGGCGAATTTGCGTTCGAGCTCGTCGATCGATTATGAAGGATATGATCTTGATTACACCGACAAGGATTT
>QNAH01000326.1 GCA_003641425.1 Candidatus Zixiibacteriota bacterium | reverse complement strand
CCGGAAAAGTCGAGCTGATCGCCGCCAGCGGCAGGGCGTCGCCGACTATCACTTTAATCATATACACCAAATCTTCGATTGTCATTAATAGCGAATCCTGATTGACATCGGTGGCCTGCGCCTGTTTTTCCGGATCGACAATAAACAGATCATAATTACAGCATTTCATCTGATTGATAAACAGAACCGCATCGGCAATTTCATAAGCGATACCGTTCAGATTTACATCCCCATAGTGATCGAAAGCAGGCAAATAAACACCTACCCCTCCGCCCCGGAAATTCACCAATCGAAATGGCTCCGGCTTATCGGGATCGAGTGGCTCAAAACATTCGACCTGGGCTCCGCCGTATGTCGGAAATCCTGCCGTTGAGTCGGTAACATCATAATAACCATACAGACCATCATCATACCGATCTTCCCATCGACCCACCTGTAATGAAAGAGCCGATTTTACGGTCAATGGTTCAACGGCATCGGAATAAGCCACCACATTGTCGCCGCAATCCATCCAGTAAAAACTGACCGGGTAAAAAGCATGATGACCGGTAAAATATCCAGAACTAACCAGAAAATCGAGCGTGAACAGCGTCATACCACTGGGGATATCCATACTCAAAGGATGATGTGCCCCGTCATTGGTTTCGGCCAGGGCCACCACTCTAACCAATCCTGTCGGGCAGTTTTTAATGCAATCACCGTTTATTTCATAGCGATATGTAAAGTACTCCCATTGATAATCACCCGACTCATCAAAAAGCTCACCGGGGACAGCACCCATGAAAGCCAGAGCCGAAAAATCATAGCCAATCAGGAAATCGAAACCGTGTATTTTCATCGATCCTTTTTTCTTTACAACATCCAGATATGCATGCGTCCCCTGGTGCTGCTCCTCGACGGTTTCAATTTCAAACACAAGGGGATCGGGTTGAACAGAATCGGGATGGGTAAAAGCAATATAACCGTTATAGTAGTTGATTTTCCTGACAACCGTCTTATCATAATCAGGGCCGTCTCCGACCAGACAAATATCCGGCGCACCCTGGATGGTCGGCATCAATGTATTATCCGTGATATTATTATTTGTGTAAGGATCGCGAACCTCGTGGCATATAAATATAGTGTCATCCTCCGCTGAACGAAATATATTGTCCCCGCATCCGGTCCAGTAAAATCTTATCGGCTGCCTGGTGCCTATCAGCAAAGAATCATTAGCTGTATTGAATATTATGTGAACAGCCGGTTGGTCGGATCGCAAATCAAGACTTGTCGGCGTTTCATCATTATCATCGAGATCGGCAATCGACTTGATTCTCAGAACACCCGAAAGCGAATCGGGTCTCGATTCATCAGGCGGCAGTAGCCGATAATCGAAATACTCCCAGTTATTATTTTCATAATACGATCCCGGCATAACATCAGAAACTGTCAGAACGGAAGTATCGAAGGCTATTCTTAAATCGAACTCGGATAAATGAAAACCACGGCCTCCGGGATGAATACCTATATCGATAAGCTCCCCCGGAATAATATCAATCTTATCCTCCAGGCTTAATGCAAGCAGAAGTCCTTTATCTTGACCATTTACAAGGCCGAATGGTATAACTATACATAAGATGACTGCGCAAAACAACTTCCAGCCACTTTTTGCTGATACCGGCATATCCAATCCCTCCGAAGTATGTCTGCAGTATACAGTCCCGCCGGATCAATTGACCCGACAATTATGAAATGTATCTCAATATATTTAATATAGCCGAATCCGCCGATTCGTCAAGCGTGTAATCCATATTGCCCTGATCATGCGCAGCGAAAGAAGATATATATGCTCATATTAATAGATCAAAAAAAAGACACCGCCATTCTTGATAATGAATGGCGACGCCCGACCTATCCCCCCAACAGAAGTCAGTCGCTCACGGTTATTGCCTTAGCAAAAATTCGACCTTATATGTCACCCATACCGTAATCGGAAAACCGTTTTGAAGCGCCGGTTTATACTTGCACTTATATGCCGCCGCCACCGCGGCTTCGTCAAATCCGGCCGATGAACCCGAAGATTTAAAAACCACCGCCCTGATTACATTTCCCTTTTCATCGACCAGCGCCTTGATCCATACCGATCCCTCCATCCCGGCCTTGCGCGCCAGCCTGGGATATACCGGCTTTTCTTCATAAATCATCTCCGGCGGGAATTCATGATACACGAACTCGTTCATCTCGGGATATTCCACCGGGGTGTCCGGAAGATCGATCACGATCCCCGGTTCATCGCCGTCGAGTCCGCCGGTGTATGCCTGATCGACAAGCAATCGTTTTTCATCCCGGGTCGGCAACGTAAAATCGACATCGACAAAATCATCATCATCGACCAGGATAAAATTATCTCCCCGCCATTCACCGAGCTTTTCTTTGATCTGCCGTATCTTCCCCTCATTCCCTTCCATTTCAAATGATCTCTGCGGCGGGATTTCAAATACTGACTCGATCAGAATCGGACCATCAGTGTCGATAACAACCGGCTCCGGCTTAAAAAACGAGTAGATATAAAACGCCGAAAAGATAATTGCAACCAGGGAAAATGAAAATAGGTTCCCCAGCAGCATATTGCGCTGATAGCACATTTTCATTTCCAGCGCTCCGTAACCATTGATAATCGCTCTGCTCATATCACTCACCTCCCATCCCTGACAAAACTTGATTTTTTCCTTTGATCGACACTCCTGCCATAATGTATTCTTCCCTAATTATGCGGTGACAGGCGCGGGCCGTGATTTATTATGGTGTTGTTCAATGAGGGATCGATGAAGCAATCTGAATGACCGCTTCTATACAATTGACGCCTCCCCTGTCAATTCGTTCAAATAAATAATCCCGCTTTCACAATGAATACAGCCGGGGTATACAAATCTTCCCGGCGAATAACCGGTTTGATAAAAATTCCTTATACGAGATTCTCAGATATCAGATAATGGGAGAGGACAAAAAATAAAGCACACCCTCTGTTGAAGGTGTGCCTCGATATTATAAAATACTCGCTCGCCTTAGTTGGCGTCGGTCAGAGTAAACTCCACCTGATACGCCACCCAGATGGCGACCGGGCGCCCATTTTGAATAGCGGGCTTGTACTTGCACTTGTACGCGGCAGCGACGGCGGCCTCGTCAAAACCGGCCTTCGAACCCGAAGATTTGAAGATAACGGCCTTCTTGACGGTCCCGTCTTTATTAACCAGCGCCTTAACCCAGACAACCGCTTCCATACCGGCCTGTTTGGCCAGACGCGGATATTCCGGCGTATGCTCGTAGATCATCTCGGCCGGTATTTCGACCGGGACAAACTCGTCAATAGCGGGCATATATTCCTCATCGGGAATGTCAACCACGATCTCTCCGCCGGCATCTTCAATCTCCTGGTTAATATCAGGGGCCACGATCTGGGCCAGCTCGTCCTTCGAAGCGATAACGACATCGTCATCAACCACTTCATCGTCGGCCACCGGTTTCGGGATACCGACTTTTGGCGCCGCCCGGTTGGGCTGGGCCACCTGCACCTGCGGTTTCGGCTTTGAGATAGTCGGCGGCGGGCCGAGATCAGCCACTGTTTTGATGATTGTCACCTGCATCGGAATGTCATCATCGCTGGACTGCATCACCTTGT
>QNAH01000325.1 GCA_003641425.1 Candidatus Zixiibacteriota bacterium | reverse complement strand
CGTTATCGTTGGTCAGGATATAAAGGCTATCGCCGCGGCTTTTAACCCAGTATTTCATATCCTGCTGGCGCGGGTGTACAATTCTGAATTGCCCGGTCGGATTGTCGGCATTGAGAATACGGATCTCGGAGGTAGTCTTGTTGCCAAACTGCATCATCAGATACTTATGATTTTTGGTCTTGGCGATATCCATCCAGAAACCGTCGTCTTCCTCGTGATAAACAAGAGCATCATCTTTCTGCATGGTGCCGAGTTTGTGCCGGTAAAGTTTATACGGCCGCCAGGCATCATCGAAGACGGTATAAAAAATGGTCTTGTTATCGTTGGCCCACTGGAGTGAACTGGAAGCATCCTCGATCACATCATCCAGCAATTCGCCGGTTTCGAGATTTTTGACATATATGTTATAATGCTCGTTTCCCTGATAATCGACGGCATAAGCCAGCAGTTTATGATCGGGACTTATCATATAGGCGCCGAGCGACAGGAAATCTTTGCCATCGGCAAGCTGATTGAGATCCAGCGTGATCTGCTCTTCGGACTCGAGACTGCCTTTTTTACGGCAGTAGATCGAATATTCTTTACCCTTCTCAGTCCTCGAATAATAATAGTAGTCATCTCTTTTGACCGGAACCGACAGATCGGTTTCTTTTATGCGTCCGACAATCTCCTCGTAGATTTTTTCTTGAAGTTTTTCGGTGTGCTTCATCACTTCGGCCGTGTAGGCATTCTCGGCTTCAAGGTAGGCGATGACATCGGGGTTCTCCCGGTCACGAAGCCAGAAATATTCATCCGATCTCTCGTGGTTGAGGACGGTATCGACGTGGCTGTTTTTCTGCGCCACGGGGGGAATGGGATCTGACGCGCATCCGCTATTCATAACAGCCGCTCCCGCAAAAATAATTCCCAAAAGCAAGACGTAATATTTGCATGAATTCATTGAAACAGAATCCTTTGGATAGGGGTTTAAATAGTTCATCAACATGAATAACTATACGGTTTTTCTCGGTCATTGTTACTTGATAAAGATTTTCATCAAACCGATTCCGGTGACCGTTGCGACACTCACAATGACCCCGGCGATCACCACGCCGAGGGCAAGGTACCAGAATGATTTTCTTTTTTGAAGTTTGAGAAGCCAGGCGGCGGTGGTCCCGGTGTAGGCGCCGGTAACAGGCAACGGGATCGCCACAAAAAGCATGATTCCCCAGTAGCCGAATCTGGCGACGTTTTTTTCGGCTTTTTTGCGGGTCCGATTGACGTATTTGTCGAAGATAATGCGGTAAATCTTAACCTTATAAAAGATCTTATGAACGGTTTCGAGGAAAATGTACATGATCGGTATCACCAGCATATTGGACGCAACGCACAGGAAAAAGGCGGTAACGAGGTTTATGTCATGGGCAACGGCATATGGGATACCGCCGCGTAATTCGGAAATGGGCAAAAGCGAGAGTATTAACGCGTGTATTATCTTATCCATCAGCAACCTGTATTAATTCGGCATCAACTGTAACTCAATCATAAAGTCCGACCAATATAAGAATTGGCCCGTATAAAAGCCATAATAATGATTAAACAGCAATCCAACCATGAAGTTCTGGAATTTTTATTTCAGGCGGGTTTTGAGACTGGTTATATATTCTAATATTCTAATATTCTCATACATTTAACCGTATCTTCTTGCGACATATCGACAAAAGAATAATTTTTCAATACAGGAATAAATTAAATGACTGATTCATTGCTCAAAAAAAGTGTGTCCCGTGTGAAGGCGGAATTTCGCCGCTGGGGCACGACCGGATTAAAAAATTGATGTCGCAGGTCAGCGGTTGGAGTATGGGATTGATGATCGATAACGGCAAAATGATCGAGACGTTACAGAAGCGATTTCAATTCAAGAACTTCCGGGAGGTGATGGCTTTCCTCAGGGAAATCGAGGAATGGCCGAAACCGAGGGGCATCATCCTGATTTTTGTGTCCATTATAATAAAATAGATTTCACGATTTGGACCCATGCTATTTCAGGACTTCATGAAAATGACTTCATTATGGCGGCTCGAATCAATGAGTTAATGGATGAAAGATAAAGGATTCCAGATATTTTGACCGCCGCCTTGTCATCCCGGGAAAAATATTATATATTTTTATTCCATTAATATTTTTGGTGAAAATTCCATAATCAGGAAATTATGCCGCCGACAAAACCAAAATTGACCGGCAAAACCGCTCTTATCACCGGCGCCGGACGTGGTATCGGCCGGGCCACCGCCCTTCTTTTCGCCGACCACGGGGCCGACCTGGTACTTGTGTCCCGGTCCGAAACCGAATTGAATAAAACCGCCGAAGAGTGCCGGGTAAAGGGAGCGACAGTATTGTATGACACGATCGATATCGCCGAACAGGGTTAGATCGACATATTATTTGAAAAAATAAGCAAACAGTTCAAGCACGTCGATATTCTGATCAACAACGCCGCCCGGTTCCGCGCCGGCCTGATGAAAGAATATGATCCCGATGAGTTCCGGCTGATGCTGGAGACAAATGTCACGGCGCCGTTTTACCTGGCCCGGAAGACGGTCCCGATGATGAACAACACCAATGGCGGTGCAATAGTTAATGTCTCGTCGTTTTCGGGATGTTTCGGGGTCGAGAAGTTTCCCGGTTTCGGGGCATACAATATCAGCAAATACGGCCTCTGGGGATTAACCGAGATCCTCGCCCTTGAATTCAGCGAACTCAATATACGCGTCAATCAGGTCTCCCCTTCCGGCGTGGATACGGCGATGTTCCGCAAGGCGGTTCCGCCGGGAGTAAAGCCTGATTTATCGCCGGAGCAGGTGGCGGAAAAAATTCTGTACCTGGCATCGGATGATTCATCGCCGCAGACCGGTGCTAATATAATGATCCAATAACAGTCATGATCGATTTCGAAAAATCCGAAAAACTTCCTCGCCACAGACGGTATTTCAACATCTCCGTCATCTGGATATTTTATTTCCGATATGTCATCAGATTGCTGTACTGGTTGCGGATTCCGCATGAGATGATAACTCTGCTATCGATCCTGCTGGGTATGACGGCGGCATACTTTTTTTATAACGGTTCGCTGATCGCCGGGGCGGTGGCACTTCATCTGAAGGACATCTTCGACGCATCC
Source organism: Candidatus Zixiibacteriota bacterium (assembly GCA_003641425.1). Classification (GTDB taxonomy): domain Bacteria; phylum Zixibacteria; class MSB-5A5; order GN15; family PGXB01; genus PGXB01. Next base: position 511 of record QNAH01000325.1, on the reverse strand, counting down.
GACGGTGCCATCGCACGATTGACCGGCCGGGGCCACCTGATCGGCAGGTATCTCGATTCACTGGGCGATTTTTTGTCGCTGACAATGGTCATGCTGGCGATCGGCCTGCATGTCTCGGAAGCAGGTGATTACACCTATTTGATCTGGAGTGGTAACGCGATTGTCTCGACTTTTATCCAGTGCTCGTTTTTCAACTATTATCAGCTTGCGTATCTCGAAACATTCGGTGTCGATACCCTGTCATCCAAACGTGATGAGGTCAGTCGCAATGATAAATACGGCGGTTTCAAATCTGCTCCGGCCCGGGCGATGGTGGTTGTCTTCCGCTTTTTCTATATTATCGTATATAGCTGGCAGGATAAACTGGTGGCGTATACGGACAGAAAGCTGATTCCCCCAAATACTATATTGTCGGAGGAACAGCGTTTTGGCAACAAGGAGTTGATGGTTTTTCAGTCAACTTTATGTTTTGGCACACATATATTTATAATAATTATAGCGGCATTGATCG
>QNAH01000324.1 GCA_003641425.1 Candidatus Zixiibacteriota bacterium | reverse complement strand
CCGGGCAGTCTCAGGTACATTGTCAGAGTTCTCTCGGCGGATACGCTTTCGGGCGAGCCGGTCAACACGGTGATAAGGATTATCGATAACGATATAAAGCAGGGTGATAAAATTTCCGATGTCGCCAAAGCGGCATACTATTATGATAGGGCCGAGCGCAGCCTGATCGATGATCTTGGTGTTTTCCCGCTGTTCCGCCCGATAGTATACATGACATCTTACAGGTATTTGAGCAACTTCAATTATGATATGTACATAAGCGACCGCCTGGATGAAGTCACTCGGATTGTGATGCCGGGAGGTGGAACGAAATGACTTTTACCGGAAAAATACGCGCCTACCTGATCCTGGTAGCGCTTCTGCCGCCGCTTCTGGTTATGACGGTGGTCTATTTCAATTCGCGCAAGCAGATGGAACTGTCGGGTAATCAGGCGGCGTACGATGATCTGAAGATCCTGACCCGTCTCAAAGAAGCCGGTAAAAAAGATTTTCGTATTCAAGCCGAACAACAGGCAGAGTCCCCGGCAGTACAACGGGCGGTGCTACTGATAAAGGCAGGGCGGGTCAACGAGGTCGACCTTGGCGAAAAGCCGTCCGGATTCGATTTTCTGGAGATCGTTGACAGTTCCGGAACGGTGCTGGTCTCGAACCATCGCCCCGGCCTGGTAGGTAATATTGTCAACGAAAGAGTAGGCGGTGATGAAATCCGACGGCATGGTTTTATCGAGACGGTCGAGTATGATATAAATGGGCGGCATGCGGCGATAACATATATTTATCCGCTCACTGGCGCGCTGTATATGTACTCCGGGATGTATATCGACGATGATTTTATAGATGTTCTGGGGGCGATAAGATCGGTGAAGTTCAATCTTCTTTTTTGCGGCGACGAGGACAGCCTGACGATCGACATCGGGAGTATTACGAAAAACCAATTATATAAGCAGGATGACAAAGTTTATTCCGTCCTGTACGGGGGCAATGAGTCAGGGTATTATCTTATGGCCGAATTTGCAGGTGGCGGCAACCGGCAGATGATCATGTCGATTATCAAAACAACCGGTGCGATGACGCTGTTCTCGATTATGATTGCAATACTTCTCGGTATCTATATCACCGGGCGGGCCAAACGGGAGATCGACAATCTTGTTACTGCCACCGATCGTGTCGCACGGGGCGACTTTTCAACCCCGGTTATGGCATACGAGGAAGGGGAATTCTCGCAACTGGCCGATTCGTTCAGCGATATGATGGTCCGTCTCAAAGAGCTTCAAAGCGAACTGGCCACCACCGAAAAAATTGCCGCCTGGAAAAGTATTGGACAAAAAATCGCGCATGAAATAAAAAATCCGCTGACGCCGATTGCACTGTCGGTCGATGATCTGAGACAGTCATATATAGAGAAACTTCCCGGCTTCGAGAAAACGCTGATGGAATGTACGGCGACGGTTCGTGATGAGATCCGCCGCCTGACCAAACTTCTCGACCAGTTTGTCAGTTTTGCCCGGATGAATGCCCCGGCTATAATAGATGTGAAACCGGCTCAGTTTATTGAGGGGATGATACTGCTTCATCGGAAGAGTATCGACAACGGCCAGTTGCATATCGAAAACCGAAGCGGCCGGAGAATGTTCCGATTCGATCCGGAAGCGCTTAAACAGGTGCTTCTGAATATTATCAAAAACAGTTTTGAGTCTGGGCCGGATATTCATATCAGTGTCGTGATCGAGGATACAACTGACGGAATAGAATTTACGGTCGAGGATGACGGTCCCGGGTTTGATGACAGGACTCTTGAACGGCCCTTTGAACCGTATCTGTCGAGCAAGAAAGACGGGTCGGGGCTGGGATTGGTTATCTGCCAGCGTATTATCCATGATCATGGAGGTATGATCGAGATATATAATCGTCCCACCGGGGGCGCAGGAGTTAAATTTAAAATACCTTTTTAGAAATGGCTAAAATATTAATTGTCGATGACGAAGAAAATATCCGCCGAACATTGAAATCGGCGCTGGACCGCAGGGGACATGAAACAGTCACGGCCGATGATTATAAACAGGGACGTGAATTTGCGCGGGCTGATTTCGATTTGATCTTTCTCGATGTTCTGTTGCCGGATGGCAACGGTCTCGATCTGCTGAGAGAGATCCTGTCCGAAAATAAAAACAGGATAGTGGTGATGATTTCCGGTCATGCCGATGTCGATATGGCGGTCGAGGCCATTCATGCCGGGGCCTACGATTTTATCGAAAAGCCGCTGTCGCTGGAACGGATTCTTATCACGGTCGATAATGCCGATCGAGCTGTCCGCCTGTTAAACGAAAAAAACCGCTTGTCCTCGCTACTGTACGGTGATTTTATTGGAAAATCTCCGGAAGTCAAAAAGCTGAAGGAAGATATTGCGCGATCGGCGCCGAAAGCATCACGGTTTCTGATTCTGGGTGAAAACGGGACAGGTAAGGAACTGGTGGCGCATATGATTCACCGTCTCGGTCGATTACCCGATGGCCCGTTTATCGCGGTCAACTGCGCCGCGTTGCCGTCGGAGCTGGTGGAATCGGAACTGTTCGGCCATGTCAAGGGGGCTTTCACCGGGGCTGGAAAAGATCGAAAAGGCCGATTCCAGGAGGCAAACCGGGGCTCGATATTTCTCGATGAGATCAGCGAGATGTCGTTGACGGCACAGGCCAAAGTTTTGCGGGCGGTGGAGACGATGGAAATTTCGGCGGTCGGATCCGATAAGGCGATAAAGATCGACTGCAATATTATTGCGGCTTCCAATAAAGATCTGAATAAGTCGGTTGTCGATGGTAAATTCCGTGAGGACCTGCTTTATCGTCTAAATGTGGTGCAGTTTAAAATCCCCCCGTTGCGGGACAGGAAAGAAGACATCGCGCATCTGGCCGATTATTTTTTGGGCAAATTTGCCAATGAGTCAGGAACAACGGCCAAGAAACTGACCGAAAAAGCGATTGATTATCTCACAAAATACAATTATCCTGGAAATATCCGGGAATTGAAGAATCTTATGGAGCGGGTACATATTTATTGCGATCTACCTGAAATCGGACAATCTGATCTGGAGCAGTTTGTCTCATCGTTTGATCAGGCTGAAAGCCCTGCCTTTCTTAAAGATGCGGTCGCCAGGTTCGAGGAGGGTTTTATAAATTCGGCTATCAGGCGAAACAACGGCAATATAACCGAGGCGGCCCGGCAACTGGGGATAGAACGCTCTCACCTCTATAAAAAGCTAAAGCGATATAAGGAAAAATAAGAAATATACTGTCGGATTATGTCACCGATTTTAAATGCCCGAAACGTGATGTTATTGACTATCTGCGATTTTCATAGCCTGCCATTCGCTTTTTTCAGTATTTAGATCATTAATTTCACTTTTTTGGTGATTTTATTGTATTTTTTCCGGTCTTTATTGCTCTTAAAGTTAGAATGTTAGCCTGTTGTTACAGGGATATGCATGATGGCAGTCAATTGAATTGGCCTGATATGTTTTTACACCATTGAAACTTATATGAAGTATTCAAAGCCGACAAGATTATGACATACATAGAGATTTACGGGAAGTTGGATATAGGCAATATTTCAGGGAGGTTGGTATTGGGGTTAGTATAGTCACATTTGTCCCTGGAGTTGTTATTTGATTGTCTTATAACATCTT
>QNAH01000323.1 GCA_003641425.1 Candidatus Zixiibacteriota bacterium | reverse complement strand
CTCGGCGCCGATTTTTTGCCGGCCCAGAAAGCAGAGTCTCCGGTGGTTACGGTCACCCGGATTTTTTTAACCGGGGCTTCATTTTTTTTATTGGCCCCAACAATCCAGCGGCTGATTGTCTCGATTGAAACCGGCAGCTTTATGCCGATCAGGTCGGCTCCCTTTTCCAGTCGGCGGAGGTGATCATCAAGAAAGACAGGTTTTCCCCCGATTGCCATAAGGGCCTCGAAAAGACCGTCGGCATAGAAAAGCGAATTATCGAACACCGAGATTTTGGCCCGGCTGTTTGGAACCGCTTTACCGTTAATAGAACAATTAATTCTCATGGTTAACCAATATATATATTAAAATAATTTTGAACAATCGCGATTTTTTCTTATGTTGAAGCCTTTGATATAAAGGAGATTTGGGCCGCTCATGGCAGAGTTTTTGAAACTGGTCGTTGTTTTTGTCCTGATAATAATCGGGATCAGGAAAAAAATATTTGTCGGATATATTTTATTTGCGGCCGGGCTTCTGACCGCTGTTTTATACGGCGCCGAATTTCATCCGATTATAAACAGCTACCGGGACCTGGTCCTATCGGCGAGTTTCCTGAAATTATATGCCATAATAATCCTGATCACCTTTCTCGGCCGTATCTTAAAAGAGATAGGTTATCTGGATCGCCTGGTCGCCGCATCGGAAAATCTTGTCGGCGGTGCCCGAACAGCGGCAGGACTTCTGCCCGGCATGATTGGTCTGATGCCGATGCCGGGCGGGGCATTACTTTCGGCGCCGCTTATCGGGCAGGTGCTGAAGGAAGAAAAATACCGACCCGAGTTCAAGACAGTGGTCAATTACTGGTCACGGCATGTGGTCGAATTCTGCTGGCCGGTTTATCCGGGCCTGGTTCTGTCGGCGGCATTGACCGGTCTGCCGGTCGGGACAATTTCGCTTCTTCAGATGCCCATGACTGTAATCATGATTCCTTTGGGGATTTTCTTTTTTATCCGTAAGATCGATGTCGATAATAAAGGCAAGGGATTGTTTTTAAAGCCGTTCGGATCGATGATCCTGCGTATCTGGCCGATTATCCTGGCAATATTGCTCTATGCCATTTTCGATCTGGAGCTTTTTCTGTCCATACTTATAGCGTTGATTTTACTCCTTGTAATCGAAAGGCCACATAAACCAGCTCTGAAAGAATCGGCCCGGGCCGCTTTTTCGCCAAGACTCCTTATCCTTGTTTACGGTGTGCTGTCTTTTCAGGCGATGCTGGAACTAACCGGGGCGGTCGGTTCGGTGCCGAAACTGACCACCGAACTGGGATTTCCGGCCGAGCTGGTGATTATCAGCGTCTCCTTCATATCCGGTTTGTTGACAGGGATTCTTTTTGCCCTTATCGGCGTGGCTTATCCGCTTCTGGCGGGTTATCTGTATCAGCCCGATATAAATCTGGCCAATATATTTCTGGCCTTTATATCCGGGTATGTCGGAATGATCTTCTCGCCGACTCATTTTTGCCTGATTTTGACCAATGAGCATTTCCGCTCCAATCTGGGTCCGGTTTACCGGCTTTTGACGGTTCCTCTCTTGCTTTTATTTATTGGAGGGTTTATCTTATATGTGATAGGCTATCCCTGGAGTCTTTTTGCCGGGTAGCGATTTTATTGTATATCAACGACTTATAATTTTATTTGAAACTATTTAGGGAACTTTTATAAATGCCGAATGTATTACTATTAAAGACAGGTGAACTGTGAAAGCAAAAGAATCCGAAAAGCAGATAGATTACGATTTGATGAAGAGGATCCAGGGAGGCGATATGGTTGCCTTCAATAAGATTGTGGATCGATATAAGGACAGATTGATGAATATTATTGTAAGGATGCTGCGCAGTAGCGAAGAAGCGGAAGATGTCGTTCAGGAGACGTTCTGCCGGGTTTATCAGCATCGGGATTCATTTGATTTCAGACACTGCTTCTCGACATGGATTTACACTATCGCCCTCAATCTGGCCCGGAATGAACTGAGAAAGCGGAAGAGGTTTAAATTTACTGATATTTTTGATATGCAGGGCAAAGAGTCGGAAATAGCAGTGGAGATGGAGTTACCGTCCAATCTCCCGAAGGCTATCGAAGCGGCCCTGAAGACGATTCCGGAGAAATATCAGATGGCCTTTGTTCTCAGGGACATTCAGGAGCTCCCTTACGAGGAAGTGGCCAAAATAATGAATATACCGCTCGGGACTGTCAAATCGAGAGTCAACCGTGCGAGAGCAATGCTTCGAGAAAAGTTGAGACCCAGAATGGAGGAATATAATGCGTTGTCGAAAGGTACGCTCCTGCCTGTCAGCTTATTGTAGAGATGAGCTGTCAGCCGGACGACAGGCTTCTGTCAAGGAGCATCTGGATCGATGCGCTGGTTGTCGCCGCGAGGAGGCTGTTTTTCGCGAGCTGAACGGGTCTTTGAATACATTACCAGAGTACCATGTTTCTGATGATTTCAACACCCGGTTGTTGAACCGGATTGCGCAGGAACGATTCAAGGAAACCAGATCCAGGGCATATTTGCCCAAGCGCGTACCCATCTTCGGCTGGGGCAGACTGATTCCCGCCATGGCTACCGCCTGTCTGGTGCTGGCCTTCGTTTTTTCCGGCGGCCTGGGTATTCTCGATAATCAGGATCAACCTCCGACCTACGCCAACAATGGTCAGGGCGGTGAGTATCTGGATGATCGTTATAAGGATGTTCAGCCCGATCAGACACATGTATTGATCCAGCACAGCCAGTCGAATTGGGTATTCCAGAAGCAGGTGGCAAAGGCAAATCGTATCCGTAACTTGATGAATCAGCTTGCCAGCCAGAGCAGTTTTGGAAACACGGCACAATTGGCCGGTAGCGGCTACAATTACAGTAATCGTCCGCTGATTATGCGTCTGCCGTTTGACAGGCGGACAATAAACAGTACGTATACTACCCAGGGCGTCATGACAGCAGAGGAGGCCCGATAGTTCCCTAAATTCTTTAATGTTTGATTCTCTGTACTTCCGGCCGGAATAATATTGCTCTTTATTATTCCGGCTTTTTTTATATGTTACATTTTCTTGGCAGATAAAGACGAGGTAATGGGCAATTATTGATGACTTTACTGGCATTTTATTTACAAAAAGATTATAATTAGCCTCATGTTGGACCGGCAAATGACAGAGGGGATTATAAAGGGCCTGAAATCAATCGAAAACGATCGTCAGGTGCGTCTGGTTGCGATATTGTCAGCGGCAATCGCGGTCAGCAATGCCGATCTCACTGAAAAGGTTATAAAGACCCTGAAGCAACTCGATGTTGGCGATTTGGTTATTTACGAGACTGTCCTGCAAAGCTATCTTTTTTTGGGCTTTCCGCGTATGATCGAAGCTTCCCTGGTATATAACAAAGTCTATGGCGATATCGAAAATAATGAAGATATTAGAAAAATATCAGAGATTGAGGCCAAGAACTGGTATGAGGATGGTATAAAATTATGCCGGGTGGTGTATGGGAAAAATTTCGAGAAACTGAAAAAGAGATTTTTGTCCGTCTCGCCGGAGTTGTTCCGATGGATGGTGCTTGAGGGGTACGGAAAAGTTCTGTCCCGCCCGGGAATGAACCGAATAGAGAGAGAGTTAGCCGAAGTGGCGGCCCTGATTGTCGATAAAAGAGTGCG
>QNAH01000322.1 GCA_003641425.1 Candidatus Zixiibacteriota bacterium | reverse complement strand
GAACCGCTGAAAAAGGCCGGAGCGGATGAAATAATAGTCGCCGAACAACAGGCGGCGATTGAAATCGTCTCGTATATTCTTGGTATGTGCCGGGTGCATAATACCGAGATCAGCAAGGAAACCAAACGGATCAAAGCCGATATAGACGAAAACCCCTCCGAAATCAAGAGTTAATTATATCTTCTTCAGATAAATAACAACCGGTTATTATGCGTATTTTTTAAGATGCAACTTCTGTTTAAGTAGAACTCTGGGCAAAGTGATGGTGCCTTCCTTTATATGAAAATCAATACCGTACTTATTGCAAAACTCGGCTACCTGTATTGAACACTCATTGTAGTACTGCCTGTGTTCGGCATAAAGCGATGTATTCTTATTATAATTCAAGCGACCGAAAACGATTTTTTTGGTGAAGGCCACTCTGTTCAATAATTCATCGAGATTCTGCCTGAAGATATTGGGAGTTGGGAATGGTTCGATACTGACCCAAGTTTTTACACCCTGTCTGTGTATTCCTTCCAGATTTTTTATTCGAAGATGCCACTTCTGCGCGTTCGGTTCATAAAGCCTGACAAAATTTGCATTACAGGCGACCAGGCTGATGCCATATTCATTGGCCTTATTAATACCGTAATCTATTAAATCCGATGGATACCTGCCCTTTGTCAGTGATGTGATCCTGATTCCGAAGTCGTTAATCTTTCTGATAATATTCAGCGATAGTTCGGTAATTTCAGGGTGGTTCATCATAAACGGGTCGGACATGAAGCAGAGATGCACGGAAGATATTTTGTCGGCCAGCTTCGGCAATTCTTTGTCGAGCAGGTCGAGCGCATTGACCACGATTTTTGGTTTGAGCCAGTCGTTGTATGTTTTTATCCGGCCGAAACGCTTTGAGAGAAGCATGGCATAACAAGGGTATTTGCATCCATGGAAACAACCCTCTATATGATTGATGGTGTAGTCACCATATTCGACCCCGGTTTTATAAAGGAGTGATTTTCTGGTTATATCGCACATATTGCTATTTTTTGCGTATTTGGTCTACAAAGTCAATACTTGGCCCCGAAAACTTATTTTTTGCAGACCTCCAAAATTGGAGTCCCAATTCCTTTTTACTTGCATATATCAAATGATAAATCGAAGCTCCTGTGGGCGTTTTGACTGTTATATGACGTTCATTATTGCCTTCTACACCCGCAAAACCCAACCTACCCAATTGTCTCTTATATAGGCGAAGCCAGTCTCTTGATTCTTCATTTCGCCAATCGGGGAGGCCAAAGAATTTGTCTGCTTTAGAGTTATCATCTCTATATATATGTTCATTTCGTTTTAAATCGAAAATTGAAAAATTTATGATAAGATCAATGCTATCACTTTCTGATAATTTTTTTATAACATCAAATTCAATATCAAGACCATTAGGATCTATAAAAAATACAGAAATGGACCTTTTCAATTTTAAATGGCTAAGAATTTCACCAATATTTGAGTTTGCATCAAGATTCAAATAAGTAACTTGTTTACTATTATCTTCAGGTCCATTAAAACACCGCTTTTGTAAAATTTGCGATGTATTAGCGTCCAAATCAACAAAAATATATTTACTGAATTGATACTTAAGGCCCATTGCAATAAGAGGTGAACCAGGATAAAACTCCTTGTTATCCCTATCGTAACATAATCCCGGACCCGAAAACAAATCAACAAAATACATATTCTCAAATTTATTCCTCATTGCAACGCTGAATATCTCTAAATAATATTTCAGAATTTTCAATTTAAGGACACTCTGAGAATGGATACATCTTACAGGCAAGCCGTCCTCGACCTTGATTTTATCGCAAAGGTAGCCCATTCTCTTGCGATCTTCCCGACTACATTTCCCACAGATTTCTTCGTTCATTCAAGATCCTCCCATAACTCAATATATACATTTGTGCCAAGCAGCTAAAATCACAAATTGCAACCTTTGACAAAATTGTCCCAGACATTTATAGGTGGATTATGGGCGAGAAGAAGATCATTGATGCGACAATCCACTAAATGGAAAAATATATGAGATTTATAGAAAAGCAAGAAAATTTAAAATCGAATTTGCCCTTCTAACTACAAAAATTATCCCCCCGCAATTCGTATAATGGATAATAATAGTCCCATATTGTAACCGGAGATAGTTATGAAAGACTTTCGTAATTCTTTATATTTTTCGCTTTTAGTAACAGTATTTTCTTTCTTTACCACTGCCTCGACCGGATGCCCGGAATCATCCACCCCGCCCGCCCGAAACTGATAGCTGACAATGGCGGTGTAGGCGATAATCGTGACGATTGTTCCAAGTAAACGGGCATATTTGTTGTACCGCGCCTCGAGAATATCCGGCACCGTGTACTGACCAAAACGCCGCGCCCTCGGTGCGATCAAAAACAAAATTATCAGCGCCGCCCAGACACCGGCATCGAACCATAACGCCGGAAATCCCTTGTCATAGGCCAACCCTGCTCCGGCGATTATCGACCCGGAACCGATCCATGTCGCCAGCAATGTCCCGACCAGCACTTTGGCCGAGAGCTTGCGCCCGGCCACCATGAAATCATCCTGCGTCCTGACAAATTTCGCGCGGTAGGCCCCGACACCGATTAGCACGACAAGGTAGGCGATAATTACCCAGAAATAGAGCATAATCCAATAAACAGGCCCGGCATTTCTTTGTCAATTATTAATACAACTCTATCTTGACCTGACTGCGTAATCCTGAATATATTCATCATATCTATCATTCATTTGACGGTAAAGGAGAATCCCATGCCGAAAGTCAACTGGCACTATCACCGTAACGGCTGAAAGTCATCAGCCGGAACGCAGGAGTTTCTTGCGATACATAAAATCGAAATCGCCGAACAGGTCATCGCCAACAAAACCGTCCTGAAAGAAAAGATGCAAAAAATATCCTGGCCGGTATCAACGAAATCTATGCCGCCAAAAGTAAAAAGACCGTATATATCGATCTGCGTAAAGAAAAACTGGACAGCGAGACCATGAAAAAATTCATCCTCGGCCCGACCGGGAATCTCCGTGCCCCGACAATCAGAATCGGTAAAAAACTAATGGTCGGATTCAATGAAGAATCATACAAAAAAGTGTTCAGATTGTGACCGATGACCATGAACAAAGAAAATAAAATAGAATTCAAACCGATCGGGATTATTCACTCGCCCTTTAAAAAACCGGGCGAGGCCCCGACAAGTACCAATCGCGGCGAGGGCGTCGAAGGAACCATCGAGCTATACCCCGAATACCAACAGGGATTGGCCGACCTCGATGGTTTTTCTCATATAACGCTGGTGTTTTATCTGCACCTTTCGGAGGGATACAGCCTGATGGTGACGCCTCATCTCGACGACAGAAAACGCGGCCTGTTCGCCACCCGCTCGCCGCATCGGCCCAATCCCATCGCCGTTTCAGTCGTCCGCCTGCTCAAAATCGAGGGAACCACCCTGCATATCGCCGGTCTGGATATGCTCGACGGTACCCCCCTTCTTGATATCAAGCCTTATATTCCCCGGGGCGAAAAAGACCACTTTGTCAAAATCGGCTGGCTCGAAGGAAAAATCGACAGACACCGCAAATAAAAAACGGGCGGCATATTCGCCGCCCGCCAACCACTATTGACTCTTGGAGGTGTCAATAAAATCTATTGCCAGGAGT
>QNAH01000321.1 GCA_003641425.1 Candidatus Zixiibacteriota bacterium | reverse complement strand
CTAATTAAAAAAGAAAAAAATCCATTGATATATCGGCATAAGGGCCAATGGCTTGATATCGGCCGCCCCGATGACTGGGAGAAGGCTGATGCGATTTTCAGAAAAAAACCTCGAGTGTTTTTACCGTAGATTGCGCAGGATTTTGCCCATCGGTCGATATAATCAATAAATGGAATACAAGAGGAAATTTATATGAAATATTTAATAACAGGCGGCGCCGGTTTTATCGGAAGCAATATCGCCCATCAATTGCTTTCAAGGGGCGAGGAAGTACGTATCATCGACAATTTCTCGACCGGACGGCGGATCAATATCGATGATATCGAAAACAAGGTCGAACTACTCGACGGCGATATCCGCGATTTCTGGACGGTAAAAGATGCGGTCGAAGGTGTGGATTACGTTTTGCACCAGGCGGCTCTGCCCTCAGTACCACGCTCGATAGAGAATCCGTTGACCTCCAATAGCGTCAATGTCGATGGCACCCTTAATCTGCTGGAGGCATCCCGACAGGCCGGGATTAAACGCTTCGTTATGGCTTCATCTTCTTCGGTTTACGGCGATACCGAGGAACTGCCCAAGCATGAAGAAATGTGGACCGATCCGCTGTCACCGTATGCTGTCACAAAATTGACCAATGAGAAATATTGCAAAGTCTTTTACGAGCTTTACGGTCTCGAGACAGTCTGTCTGCGATATTTCAATATATTTGGCCCCCGGCAGGATCCGAAATCGGAATATGCCGCCGTCATTCCCAAATTTATCAATGCTATGCTGGCCGGCAAACAGCCGGTGGTATTCGGCGACGGCGAGCAATCGCGGGACTTCACTTTCATCGACAATGCCGTGCAGGCCAATCTGCTGGCAACCACGGCGGCCGATGCGCCCGGTAAATATTTCAATGTGGCCTGCGGCGCCCGTTTTACGTTGAATGAACTTCTGGACATGCTCCGCTCTATTCTGGACTGCAATATACAGGCCAAATATACTCCGCCGCGCCGGGGTGATATTCTTCACTCTTACGCCGATATAAAACGGGCCCGTAAAGATCTGGGTTATGATCCAAAAATCATGTTTGAAGAAGGTCTCAAAAAAACGGTGAAATGGTTTTCAGCGATCTTTAACTCACAGACACCGGCGGGAGGTATAAATATCTGATTATTTTCGGATAATCTTATATTATTGAGTGTAAATGATAGCGGCGCATCGTATGATGCGCCGTTTTTTAATTGATAAAATAAAAACTCAGTCTTCAAAGAGATCATCAAATCGTTTCTTGAGGTTTTCCTTTTTATCCACAGGCACCGACTTGCCGCCCGGCGTATGAACGGCCAGTCTGGTCTGGAACCAGTCACAGAAATTGGATTTATCCTTGATCGGAATCGGGGCATCGATCGTCTCACGGCATTGAAAATGCGAGGCCGGATCAAAGTGCCGGCATCCCCGGCAACAACGAAGATCCACGCGGCAATGCGGGCAGGCATCATTGCGCGTAACTTTTCCTTCGATACCGGTCGCCCTTCCGCAATTCCAGCATATCAGATCGCCCATATTTAATCCTCATGTTTTTATTAATTCCTGTATTAATATAAGAGCAAAATCAGGATGACGCAAATCATCTCTATAAAACGATTTTATTTCCATATTTCCGTTCGATCTCATTCATATATAAAATCAGCGTCAAAAGCTGATATAGATGCAATCTGTTCGGCCGCCCGGAGATATATTCAAAGATCATCTTGCCGTCGAAATGGAAACGCACCGTCTCGCTTATATTGAGTATTTTTTCAATTTCACTTCCGATTCGGGCGTTTTCATCCTCGATATATGGTCTTCCTTTGACTTTGCTCCGCAGAAATTGACCCGCCTTGAAAAAATACCTGTTATCCCGCATTGTCCGTTTCAGCCGCATCCTGTTTCTAAAAAACAGTCGGCTGACCGGTGAACTGAACTTCACCCCGCTTCCATATATCGGAATCTCGAGAGCTTTCGGGCTGAGCATCTGCAAAAAAAGAGCAAAGAAATCATAATCTATATATTTCGGCGGGATCTGCCCGGTCGCAAACGAGAACAACTGATTACCCCACATCGGCACCACTGTCCAGTTAAATAATCGGTTGCGATCCTCGCCCGAATTGACCGTCGTATTATTGTACTCGAAAAACAGATGCCTCGCCTGCGCCACCGGATCATTCTCGTCAAAACCGCTTATTTCGCTTTCGAGACTGTCGCGGAAAGCAGTCCGTTCCAGATTCAGCAAGGCGCAGGCTTCGCCGACATTCATGTAGTGATTGAACCCGTCATCGATAATAGCCTCCGCCAGGGTGGCATATCCCCTCTTGGGCATATAAACCCGGCGGATAAATTCGCCGCCGTAGCCCTTGAAATTGGCAAAGGACCCCGTTATTTTATTCTCTCTTTCAAGATCGTCATAAAAACAGGAGGTGTCGATCAGACAGTTAATCAAACCATCAGTGATCGATAGAATCCTCGTCATCCCGGCAAGATCATCAACAGGGTGCTCCGCCTCGATTACAGCTAAATCCTTATCGTATTTTCGTGCCAGTTGACGGGCCGTTTCGGTTTCATCGCCGGTCACCAGACGATCGGCGCAGGGGGTAAAATCGATTCCTGATTCACATAGCCCGGCAAAGACCGCACGTGTATCATACCCGCCGCTTAAATCAGCCGTCAGCGATAATCCGATATTCTCGATTTTTTCTGCGCGCGTCTCCAGCGATTGACGGAACAATTCCAGGTACTGCCCGGCGGCCTGCCGGCGGGTAATATTGCCGCCGTCGAAACGATAAGACACCGGCAAAATCCCGCACTCGATATCCGCCCTGATACCATCATTATCTATTGTTGCCGAAATAATCGAAGCCGGCTTGAGCCGGTGTATGTCCTTGAAAAATGTCTTGTGCCCGAGTAAATATTCAAGTGTCAGGAACTCCGCCATGGCAAATTTATCGAGACGGATCGACGGTATCCAATCAATGATAAATTTGACCTCGCGCGACAATACCAGCAATTGAGCGGAATTGGTGTAATACAGCGGAAGCCGTCCCCAGCGGTCATTGAAAAATAAAATTCGATTAGCATCTTTTAAATATATCAGAACAAGAAAATCACCATCGGCCCCGCTCATAAATTCACGAATATATTTATCATAATTATCATTCGCCCGAAATCGAACGGCGATCTCGGAGAATCTTTTGGCCAGTTCATCATCGGTGAGATTATAAACCAGCCCCTCGACAAATATCAACTGATCGGATCGGTCTATACTGTGAAAAGGATAACCGTCATACCCGCAAAATGCCGCATTAATATTAATCGTATCGATAAGGTATTTGACATCGAATTTATCGCGATGTTTCAGCAGATCGAAACTGTCGATTGCCTTCTGTCTGTGAAGACTCGGTGATATTACAAGACTGATTCCGGGCATATAGCTCCGTTTATACTATTTTCTTAATCGCCTGCCGGTTACTTATCTTTTTATCAGAAGCGGCCTGATATCGGCCATCGATGTCCACGCGTTTTTATTCTGGCGCGCCATGAATACCACCGCTTCGGCTACCTCATCAACCGTCAATTTAAGAGCCGCCTTCGACGGCGTCTTCGATTTTCGCGACATATTCGACATGAAATTAGTATCGGTCGAGGCCGGCGAGAGCACCGATATCTTGATATTGTCGTTACGCACTT
>QNAH01000320.1 GCA_003641425.1 Candidatus Zixiibacteriota bacterium | reverse complement strand
TCTTGGGCAGCCGATCGGCACTAATTTCGGGATGGAGATGGTGGATAAATCGGAGCAGGCCTTTGTCAACGCGCTTTTTATGTTCGGATGGAACTCCTCATGGATGATTTCGACGGTAATAGGGGGACGGCTGATCGAGGCGCACGGTTACACCCTTCCATTAATGATTACGGCAGGGCTTTACTTGCTCTCTTCAATTTTGTATTATATCTTTTTCCGGAGCTCGGAACGTAAAACAGATACCGGATATGCGGTAATATTGGCGGACAATGGCAGATATAAAATTTAAACTTGAAAAAGACGAAATCTCCCGGCAGATTCATTATATTCTCAGGGAGCTTTACCCGGATTTGAAGATATCTTCGGATGCAATACGCGATCTTGTCGTCGAAACCGCACCCGACGGAGCCGGAGTAAAATTCGACGCCGCGGCATTTGCCGAACATGCGGGAATTGATAAAAATGAATTAACGGCGGATCTATTTAAAGAGCTCGGCGTTGAATATGAAAAGAACTGGCATGACAAATTGTTTTTCGGGATAAAGATGATCGGCGGGATTATTGATTTTAATGTTTTGGATCGGGAGACAGATGCCTGAAAATAAATTTAAGCAGCAAATCGCCAATTGTACGGCCGAGGCGTTTAAAGTAATATTGCCTGAACTGTTTCGAGAAAAGGCCGATTTATACCTGTTCGATTCTGTCTGGCTGTATGAAAAAATAGAAGTGCCCAAAAAGCCGGATATGGGGAATTTTGCCCTGCCGCTATTTGAGATAGCCAAGCAGATTGGGAAAAATCCGGTTGAAGTAAATAAAATCCTGACCAGGGCGGAGAACAAGTTTGTTGCCGAACATGAGGAGTATGCGCATCTGAGCTTTTCCGCCGCCGGAGGTTTTAACAATGCCCGGATAAAAACCGAGGCCCTGGCGGAGGAGACACTTCCACAGATACTCGAGCTTGATGAGGATTACGGTTCTTCCGAAGAAGGCAAAGGAGAAAAAATCGTTATCGATTTTTCATCTCCCAATATCGCCAAGCCTTTTGGCGTGGGGCATCTGAGGACGACCGCTCTGGGGCACTCGCTCTATCGAATCTTCGACAAGCTGGGTTATAAGTCGGTCGGGATCAATCATCTCGGCGACTGGGGAACGCAGTTCGGGAAGATGATTGTGGCTTTCCGGAAATGGGGCAGGCATGATGATCTGAAAAACGATGCCGTTCTCAAGCTGTATGATTTATATGTAAAGTATCATAAGGAAGAAGAGAAAGACCCGGTCCTTGCCGATGAGGCCCGGGCCGCGTTCAAGAAGCTGGAGATGGGCGAGCATGATGAGGCACATCTGTGGAACCTGTTCAAAGAGGTTTCGCTGGATGCGTTTAAGGAAACGTACAAGATGCTCGGGATCCATTTCGATTATTATACCGGCGAATCATTCTATAATGACAAGATGCCGGCGGTTGTCGAGCGCTTGAAAAAGGCGGGGTTGACAAGAATATCGCAGGATGCTCTGATCGTCGATCTGGATAGGTTTGGTCTGCCGCCGTGCATTATATCCAAGGCGGACGGGGCGACACTTTATGCCACCCGTGATATCAC
The DNA here is from genome assembly GCA_003641425.1 of Candidatus Zixiibacteriota bacterium. Classification (GTDB taxonomy): domain Bacteria; phylum Zixibacteria; class MSB-5A5; order GN15; family PGXB01; genus PGXB01. The sequence goes on along the minus strand of QNAH01000320.1, from coordinate 2,129 downwards.
CGGAGTGCTGTATCGCTGGGAGACATTCAGGTTCCGCAAGGCCCTGTATGTGGTCGGGACGGCCCAAAGGGATCATTTTAAGCAGGTCTTCAAGGTGATCGAACTCCTGGAAGAAGCGGAAAATGTTCCGCCCGAAAAACGGTGTTCACAAAATCTGGAGCATATAGAATTCGGGTGGATCAAATTCAATGATAAGACGATGTCCACCCGGAAGGGAAATATCATTCTGCTGGATGATGTTATCGAAAAGGCGATTACACTGGCCAGGGAAAAAATTATAGAGAAAAATCCTGATCTGGATACGATCGAACAAACTGCGCGGCAGATCGGTATCGGAGCGGTTCTTTTTGCGGACATGTCGGCCCGCCGGATGAAAGATATAAATTTCGACTGGGATGTGGTTCTCAATTTCGAAGGGGAAACCGGACCGTATCTTCAGTACACTCATGCGCGGCTGGCATCGCTTTTGAGGATTTATGGCAAAGATGTACCCGTTGATATAAATTACTCATTACTTAACCGATCCGAGGAGCACCGGGTGATTGACCTGTTGTATAAATTCCCGGAGGTTATCACCGATGCGGCGCGCGATTATGAACCGTATCTGATCGGTTCATATTTGCTGGATCTGGCCGGCGCCTTTAATAAGGTCTATCAACGCAAAGATGAAACGGGACGAATAGACAAAATTATTTCCGATGATGCGGAACTGACCTCGGCCCGCATGGCCCTGGTCAAGGCAGTGAAAATCGTTATACAGGAAGGTTTGTACCTGATGGGCATTGAAGCGCCCGATGAAATGTGATCGAAAAAAATATGACGACAAGAATTTATCCTATAAAAATCATACCTCAATACATCACTTTTTCAGGTGATTATCGGGCCACACAATCGGCCCTGATGCTGGCCTCACTGGCCAAGGGAAAAACCATATTAAGAAATGCCGGGACAGGTGTTGATACCGGACGAACCATTGCATTTCTCCAGAAACTGGGTGTCAGCCTGACACGAAATGAATCAGATATCATTGTAGAAGGTGGTGATGGAATCAATATTCCCGATGACGGCGCGCTTGAATACAAGGGCGGCGTTTTCACACTGTCGCTGATACTCGGGATGCTGGCGGGAATGAAGCGTTCATGCAGCCTTCAATATTCCGAGCTTGTCAACCAGGATATAGTCGATAGTATTACCGGGATTCTCAATGCCAACGGAATAGACATATTTCATGAAGCAGATTCGCGCATGATCATTTTCAGGACCGGGACGGAATTTCCGATCGAGATCAAGATTATGTCGTCGCTTTCGTATCTCAAAAACTGCCTGTTGATGTTCGGGCTGGTTTCGGGAAGATCGATTCTTATCCGCGAGATCAAGGTTACCAATGACACTTTTCAAAATTATTTTGACAGATTCAACTGCAGGATCGAAATACAGAGGCCCAAACCGGTAATAAAACAGGATCCGGTCGATCCTCGCAAAAAGATAAGGACCACCGGGGTCGATTATAAACAGGAAATAAAACTTGCGGCCTCATCGACATTGCGGAAGGCTGAGATCGAACTGCCCCCTGATTCGGATATGATTTCGGCCCTGATGACCCTTGCGGTCCTGAACAAAAAGAGCATTAAGCTTGAAAATATCCCGCTTGATCGTGTCCGGACAAAATTCAATAATTATCTGAAGGGATGCGGAATCGAACCCTCCATAGCGGAACGCAGGACGATTGGGGAACTTCCATTTGGAACGGTATCATTGAAGGGCGCGGAGTTGAAGGTCCGCAAAACGGCCGGTGAACAGGCCTCGGCGCTGATCGAGGATATCCCGTTTATGGCGGTGATGGCTTCGCTGGGGCCGGGAACATCGATCATCAGGGGGGTCAGGGAATTTTCTGAATGGGGAATCGATCCGTTTAATGAGATCGCCGAGAATCTTGAGAAAGTAAATGCAAAATGTGGAATACTGGAAGACGGACTGGTTATCGAGGGTACCAATGAGCTTGCCGGGGCCGATTTCGGGCCGTTTATCAATCCAAAGGTAGCCCTGGCCTTTTTTGTCATGGCCATGTCCGGGCAGGGCTGGTCGTCATTTGACAATTTCGATCTCATTTCCGATCATTATCCCGATTT
>QNAH01000319.1 GCA_003641425.1 Candidatus Zixiibacteriota bacterium | reverse complement strand
TGTTCTCGACTGGCAGAAGGATATGACCAACCCGTCCGAATTCCTTGAATACCTCAAAATCGATCTTTTCGCCGATGACATCTATGTCTATACACCGGCGGGAGAGATCAAACACCTTCCGGCCGGAGCCACCCCGCTTGATTTTGCCTTTACCATCCATACCGAGGTCGGTCTGCATTGCAGCGGGGCCAAAATCAACGGACGGATATCGCCTCTGACGGCAAAACTTAAATCGGGTGACGAGGTCTCGGTCCTGACCAGCCCCCACCGCCAACCGTCTCAGGACTGGCTGAATATCGCCACCACCTCACAGGCCAGGGCGCGGATACGACGATGGCTGAAACAAACCGGCTACGATCAATCGGTCGCTCTGGGCCGGGAACTGCTGGAACGTGAATTGAAAAAGATTCGGGTAAAAATGCCTTCGGACGATGAATTACTCGATGCCGCACAGGCCCTGTCGTACACTTCCGTAAATAATCTGCTTAATGCTCTTGGTAACGGATCGATTTCCGCTAAACAGGTGGTGTCTCGGTTTGCACCTGAAAGAGAGGAAGAGAAAAAACCGATTGTCGAAAAGGTGCTGGAACGATTTCGCCATGAGCGGGGCATTAAAATCGAGGGCATGAGTAACATGATGTTTCGCTTTGCGAAATGCTGTCAACCCATTCCCGGAGAACCGGTGATTGGATATATTACCCGCGGCCGCGGAGTAACCATTCATCGCGCGGACTGCCCGGCGGCCCAGGAACTGATCGATCAACCGGAACGGACGATCCCGGTGAGCTGGGATGTTTCGAAGGATCAGACATTTGTGATCAACCTCGAGGTTCATATCGAACCGAGAAAAAATATCCTCGTCGATATTACCGAATCGATCGCGGACAGCAATACCAATGTCAGGGGGGTCGATATCAATATCGGCGATACCATTTCGGTGGGCTATATTGTCGTCGAGGTTAACAATCTCAATCAGCTTGAAAAAGTCCTTAAACGAATAAAAAAAGTCAAAGGTGTAATATCGGTCAGCCGCACCCGAGGCGGATCGATCACCGGCATCAATAAAGAATGAGCAACAAAAAGAATATCTTTTTCCTGATTTCCATTCTGATTTACCTGGCTTTTGTGATTTTATTCTGGAGCTATTCCATCGATGATGCCTTTGTGACCTTTAGGTATGCCCAAAATCTTACCGATGGATACGGGTTGACCTTCAATCCCGGCGACGAGCCGGTCGAGGGGTATTCAAACTTTCTTTGGCTGATTGTCCTCAGTTTTCTGTATCTTATCGGCCTGCCGATTTATTGGTCTGCTAAAATACTGGGAGTACTCTTCTTTTTCCTGGCCGGACTGGTCTGGTATGCCAATTTTTTACATGAAGATAAGGACTATCTCTGGCTGATACCCATATTTTACTTGGCTACCCCGTTTACCGCCTTTTGGGCGGTCAGCGGTCTTGAGCTGGGAATGTATGCTTTTATTCTGGCACTTCTGGTGGCTGGGGTTGTCAAACGCTCAAACTGGACCTTACTCCTGTTTCCTCTGGTTGTTTTGACACGTCCCGAAGGTGTCGGAATTGCAATTGTTTTTTGGGCGGCCGGATTGATAGGGGATTTAATCAATAAACAAATTAAGCGGAAATATTACCTTCTGTCATTGCTTGTGATAGTCGTCGCTTTTGCGGCACTGATTGCATTCCGGATGGCCGTTTTTGGCTATCCCATGCCGAATACATTTTATGCCAAATCGACCCTGGGCATACACGGTTTTTTACGTCTGGCCAAAGGGCTGATTTATTTCGCACCGCTGACCCTGCTATTTTTATTCGGACTATTTCAAATTATCCGAAAACCGCCGGAAAGCCGCCGCTTTATAATATTTTCGCTGGTATTCCTGGCAATGGCGGCCATCAATTGTCTGGCCAATGCCGTTATGAATTTCCATATTCGCTATCTTATTGCGTTTCTTCCATTTTTTATCGCAATTTCGGTCTATTCCCTTCGATTTATTCAAAGCGATAAACTGAAAAAAATATTGATACTCATCTCATTTATTTCGATTTTCACGCCAACATTGGCGGTATTTTCCAGCGTAAATCAGGAAAAGAATATCTGGGCCGCCCAGGAGAAGCTTATAGAATATGTAAATTTACAGCCGGAGGATACCAGGATATCGCTTACCGATGTGGGTCGGATTCCGTTTTACACAAAAGCCCGTTATTATGATATCTGGGGGTTGGTGTCGGGAGAAATCGGGCATGAGGGATTTAATCCGGTGACGGAATATCTGAGATTTCCCGATTATTTTGTGTTTGTCGGGTATTTTAAAAATGAGAAAGTATGGTTGCGTTTCGGCCGTGAAAGGCTGATTGTTAAAAATCGTGGATTTAATCATGCCTACCGGTATATCGGGGCCGGATTGCCGGATAATTGCGATATAAACCGGGAAGGCTATTATTACCTGATTTTTCGTAAAAATCAAAGAGCGGTCGATTCTCTGATGAACTTATATCCGATTAAGCAGTTATAAAGTGTAAAAAAAGGAGATATGCTTTGGGAAAAAGCAGTGAAGAAATAAATGTATGCCCGTCATGCGGAGGGGCTCTTGAGTCCGGCAGTCGATATTGTCCCGGTTGCGGCGTCACAATATCCAAATCAAAAACCGGAATGATATCATCGCGAGGCAGTATATTTATTGTCGCCGGGTTTGTAGTCCTGTTCGGGCTTCTTTATCTGGCCGACGCGACCAAACCGGAAAAAGCTGTCGCCGGCGCCCCGCGCGAGCAAAAAGCGACTATGCCGGACAACATGGCACAATATCGGGAAATGATCGATAGACTACCTCAGGATTATGACAAACTGGTAGCGATGGGTAATAAACTTATGGATGAAGGATCATATCACCTTGCCATCGAGGCCTACAAAAAGGCTATCGGTATTAATTCCGGTGATGCCGATATCATAACCGATCTCGGGGCCTGTTATCATGCCCTTGGCAATGGCGAAGAGGCAATCAGGCTGTTTGAGAAAGCAATCGAGATCAATCCGAAGCATGCTATCGCGCATTTCAATCTTGGTATTGCCTATCGCGATCTGAATGATAATGAAAACGTCCGCAAATACTGGGGCCGCCTGGTGGAATTATATCCCGAGCAGCCGATTGCCGATACCGTCAAAAAATATCTAAATCAACTCGATAATAACTGATTGCCGTAAATGGGACGGATGCCATCGAAAATATTTGTTTGCCGGTTATAAATATCATAAATTTGGTCCGTGATCGAAAAAATCAAAATACTGGATAAAACATGGCCAAGCGGCCTTGTAGATTTTTTATATCCGCCTGTATGCCTGACATGCAATGCCTTTCTTGAAAATCCGGATGAGTTAATATGCAAAGATTGTCTGGATAATATCACCGAACTCGATTTACCCTTTTGCAGTATCTGTCGGCAATTTATTCAATCGGGTATCAAATGCCCCGATTGTGAAGAATCCGGACTTCCGGTTTTTTGTCTCGGGCAGTTCACGGATGTCCTTCAGACAATGGTGCATCAGTTGAAATATTACGGTTTCAGCCGGCTTGGGAGTATATTGGCCGAATGTGTTGTCAAAAAATACTTGCCGGCTTTGGAAAAACTCCAGGCCGATTATATTGTCCCTGTTCCGCTTCACAGCACACGGGAAAAATCACGAGGATATAATCAAGCGGCCGTTCTGGCCGATAAT
>QNAH01000318.1 GCA_003641425.1 Candidatus Zixiibacteriota bacterium | reverse complement strand
TGGCCCGCGCCAAGGCTCTCAAGGTCGGCAACGGCCTGGATGAATCGGTGGAGATGGGGCCGGCGATCAACGAGAGCCAGATGAACACCGTACTGGAATACATGGAAATCGGCAAGAAAGAGGGCGCCAAACTGCTTTGCGGCGGCGGTCGTTTGACCGGCGGCGATTATGACAAGGGGTGGTTCACCATGCCGACCGTGTTCGGCGATGTTACTCCTGAGATGCGTATATTCCAGGAAGAGATATTCGGATCGGTGACCTCGATTACCGAATTCGGATCGCTCGAAGAAGGAATCGAGCTTTGCAACAACACCGCCTACGGACTGTCCGGCTCGATATATACGAGAGATGTCAACAAGGCTTTTGTGGCGATGCGCGATGTTTACACCGGTATTTTCTATGTCAATGCTCCAACCATCGGAGCCGAGGTGCACCTCCCGTTCGGCGGTGTCAAGGACACCGGCAACGGTCATCGTGAAGCCGGTGTGGCCGGTCTCGATGTTTTCTCGGAATGGAAATCGATCTATGTCGACTATTCCGGAACAATACAGAGAGCGCAGATTGATAATAACTGATGATAAATTGAATTGAACGAATCCCGATCTGACATTGTCTCGGGGCTGAAAAAGGAGACTAGCACGTGAAGAAGAAAATCATCATCATGGGTGCCGCGGGAAGGGATTTTCATAATTTTAACGTTCTTTACCGCAACAACAAGAATGTCGAGGTGGTAGCTTTCACTGCGACGCAGATTCCTGATATAGAAGGACGTGTATATCCCAGGGCTCTGGCCGGCCCGAATTATCCCAAGGGTATCCCCATTCATCCGGAAGAAGACCTGCTCAAGCTGATTAACAAGCACGACGTCGATGAGGTCGTCTTTGCCTATTCCGATGTCCCCTATGAGTATGTTATGGACAAAGCCGCCTATGTCATGTCGTGCGGCGCCCGGTTTTCTCTCGAGGGCGGCGACCCGACCATGGTCAAATCAAAGAAACCGGTGATCTCGGTGTGCGCTGTCAGGACCGGATGCGGCAAATCGCAGACCACCCGCCGCGTGGCCGAAATTCTTATCGCTATGGGACTGAAAGTGGTTGCCATCAGGCACCCCATGCCCTACGGTGATCTGGCCAAACAGGCCTGTCAGAGATTTGCCACGCTTGCCGATCTGAAAAAACACAAATGTACAATCGAGGAGATGGAAGAGTACGAACCGCATATCAACCGCGGCGTCATTGTCTATGCCGGGGTTGATTATGAAATGATCATGCGTGAGGCTGAAAAAGAAGCCGATGTCATCCTCTGGGACGGCGGCAACAACGATATGTGGTTCTATAAATCGGATCTCTACATCACCGTCGTCGACCCGCATCGCCCTGGACACGAGATCAATTACTATCCCGGTCAGAACAATCTGCTGATGGCTGATGTCATCGTCATCAACAAAATCGATACGGCCCCGAGCGATGGTGTCACCGAGGTGCGCCGGAACATCGCCTATTACAATCCGGAAGCGATCGTCATCGACGGCGCATCACCGGTGGGTGTCGAAAAACCCGAACTGATTCGCGGTAAGAAGGTCCTCGTCGTTGAAGACGGCCCGACCACCACTCATGGTGAGATGGCCTATGGCGCCGGTATGATGGCCGCGGCCAAATTCGGTGCCGCCGAGACGGTCGATCCGCGTCCTTACACCGTGGGTACAATTACCGAGACATTCAAGAAATATCCTGATATCGGTCCGCTTCTTCCGGCCATGGGCTATTCGGGCAAGCAGGTCGCCGATCTGCAGAAAACGATCGATAAGACCAGGTGCGATTCGGTCGTGATCGCGACCCCGATCGACCTGAGAAGAGTGGTCAATATCAAGAAGCCGTCGACCCGGGTCTATTATGATCTGCAGGAAATCGGCAAACCCGATATGCAGAATGTCCTTGATGAATTTGTCAAAAAGCATAAAATCAAAAAGGGCAAAGGCAGGAAATAACAATATAAATAGACTATATAGACTATGGCTGATTTGAACGGCAAAACTGCTGTTATAGCGCTGGGTGGTAACGCTATCACCCGGCCCGACAGAGAAGATACCATCGCCAATCAGTTTGCCAACACCCGTAAATCGCTCGACGGCGTTGTGGAACTGATCAAGGCGGGGTACAAAATGGTTATCAGTCACGGAAACGGCCCGCAGGTCGGCAATGCCATCCTGCGGGTTGAACTTTCGCGGGGCAAAGCTCCTATTTTACCGCTCGGAATCTGCGTCGCCGATACTGAAGGCGGTATGGGTTACATGATCGAGCAATCGCTCCAGAATCGCCTGCGCGCCGAGAGTGTCGACCGCAAGGTCGTTACCGTCATCTCGCAGGTGCTGGTCGATTATGATGATCCTCAGATTCAGAATCCGACAAAGTACATCGGGCAGTTTTATACCGAGGAAGAAGCCGCAAGATTTACTAAAGAAAGAGGCTGGGTGGTCAAAAAAGACGCCAATCGCGGTTGGCGCCGCGTGGTGCCGTCGCCCCAGCCGATATCGGTGATCGAAGCCGATATCATTAAATCACTGGTTGAATCAGGAACCATTGTAATCGCCGTCGGCGGTGGGGGCATACCGGTGTACATCGATGAGAAAGGCAACCTGGAAGGAATCGATGCCGTGATCGACAAAGATCTGGCATCAGCCGTCCTGGGCAAGCAGATCTCATCGGAAATACTCATCATTCTGACTTCCGTCGATAAAGTAGCCCTTAATTACGGCGAAAAAAATGAAACCTGGATCGATCAGGCAACTGTTTCCGAAATGGAAGATTATTTAAGAAAGGGGCACTTCCCGCCCGGATCGATGGGGCCGAAAATGAATGCGGCCATCCAGTTCATTCGGGATGGGGGCAAACAGGTTATCATAACCTCATTCGAAAATGCCGGCCGTGCCTTAAAGGGTAAGGCCGGAACAAGGATACTGCCAGACTAAATATGTGCGAAATCTCCGATAGGGTCGTTGAGGCCATTTTAAAGGCGGGAAGCATTTATGAAGTCGGAGGCGCGGTTCGAGACAGGATGCTGAATCGTAATATCGAAGTCAAAGACCGGGACTATCTTGTTTGCGGGATAGACTACCGCGAGTTATCCGATATCCTGAAAAAATTCGGACAGGTCGATCTGGTCGGACGCTCCTTCGGTGTCATCAAATATACCGAGTACCATGATGATACTCCCTGTACATTCGACATCGTCCTTCCCCGAAAAGAATTTTCGACGGGTGTCGGGCACCGCGATTTCTCGGTGACTTTCGACCCCGGGCTCAAAGTCGAGGATGACCTGCTGCGCCGCGATTTTACAATCAACGCCATGGCCGTTTCCCTTGAGGATGATAAGTTAATCGACCCCTACGGCGGCATGACCGACCTCAAAAACAAATGTATCCGGATGGTGTCGCACGACTCGTTCCCTGAAGATCCTCTCCGCATGCTCCGCGCGGTGCAATTCGCCGCCCGCTTTGAGTTCGAGATTGAACCGGCGACGCTGTCGGCGATGACCGAGCATGCCCGATTAATAAAGACAATTTCGCCGGAAAGAATCGCCGAGGAACTGAACAAAATGCTGACCCTTGCCGATCGGCCGTCGATCGGTTTCCGGCTGATGCTCGAAAACGGTTTGCTCGAGCATGTCATCCCCGAGATGATGGAGATGATCGATGTCGATCAGCCGGGCGGCAATCATAAATACGATGTTTTCAATCATACCCTGTATGCCGTCGATGCTTCA
>QNAH01000317.1 GCA_003641425.1 Candidatus Zixiibacteriota bacterium | reverse complement strand
TCAAAACGGAGATGCGTATCCTCGATCTCTGTAGCGGAGTCGGGCGGCATTCGCTGGAACTGGCGCGGCGGGGTTATAGGGTCACGGCGGTGGACAGGACGATACATTATCTCGACAGGGCAAAAGCAATGGCATCTGCTGAAAAACTCGATGTCGAGTTTATACAGGAGGATATGCGAACCTTTCGCAGGCCGCACACTTATGATGTTATCTTGAATATCTCAACCTCGTTCGGTTATTTTGAAAATCCCGAGAACGATGTCACAGTTATAAGGAATATTTACGAATCATTGAAGGACGGCGGTATTCTTCTGTTCGAAATGAACGGCAAGGAAATCAACGCCCGCAATTTTAGCGAGCGGGATTGGGATATGATCGATGACCTGATTGTAGCCGAGGAGCGAAAGGTCATCGGTGATTGGGAAAGTATCGACTTGCGCTGGGTTATTATGGATCCGAAGGAGGGTTATGTCAACGACGTCAAAATGAATGTACGTCTTTATTCGGCAGGCGAGCTGAAACGGCTTTTGCTGGACAACGGATTCAGAGAAGCAAAAGCGTATGGTTCGCTTGAGGGTATTCCGTATGATCACCAAGCCAGAAGGATGGTGGTTGTTGCCCGCAAATAAGATGTTAATGGTGCAATATGGCAGAACTTTACGATAGTCCGAAATATTATGAAATCGCATTTGCATGGCGGGATATCAAAGCCGAAGTCGATCTGTTCGAAAAGGCCATTGAGGAATATGGCGCGATTCCGGTTAAAAATGTCCTTGAAATCTGCTCCGGGAACAGCCCGCACATGGTGGAGCTGGTCAGGCGGGGGTACCGCTACACCGGGCTCGACCTGAGCCGGGCGATGCTCGATTACAGCATTGCCAAAGCTAAGGCGGAAGCGGTCCGGGCCGATTTTATCTGTGCCGATATGGTCGATTTCGAACTGAAAAAAAAGTACGAGTTTGCATATATCATGCTCGGCTCGTTTTTCGCCACCAGCACCAGAGAGGTCTTTTCTCATTTTGAATCGGTGGCCCGGGTTCTGAAAAAGGGAGGGCTGTATCTTCTGGATTGGTGTGTGCAGTTCGAACCGCCGTGGGAAACCAAGGGGTCAAGTAACTGGGAAATGGAGCAGGAGGGGATCAGGGTGCATACTACAGTTACATGGGAACCGATCAAACTGGCCCGCCAGACTTTCAAAGAAACGATCGTCCTCGATGTCAACGATAAGGGCCGGGAGATCAAAGTTACCGGCACCAACGTACACCGGGCCATCTACCCGCAGGAATTCAGACGCATGATCGATTATTCCGACGATTTCGAGTTTGTCGGTTGGTGGAACAACTGGGATCTCGACAAACCGCTGGATTTTGCCTATAAGATTTCCCGCCCGATTATCTTAATAAGACGGATATAATGCAGGAGTAAAAAAAATGACAAACAAAAAAAAGAATGGTGGTCGGACTTTTTTACCGGCTTGTTCTTTGAGGTGCAGCGCGGTTTTCATTCTCCGGGGCATACACAGGAGCAGGCGGAAAATATTATAAAATATGGTGAGTTGAAGCCAGGCGCAAAAGTAATGGACATACCATGCGGGAACGGGCGCCTTACTCTCGAGCTGGCCTCGCGGGGTTATAACATGACCGGGGTGGATATAACAGAACCGCTGATGGATATTGGGCGAAAGAGATCCGATGAAATGAAGCTTGCCGTCGATTGGATTCTCAGCGATATGCGCAAAATAGATATGGAAAATAAATTCGATGCCGCGTTTTGCATGGGAGGGAGTTTCGGCTTTTTTGATGATGCCGGTAATGCCGCTTTCGTCTCGGCGGTTGCACGATCTCTCAAGCCGGGCGGCAAATTTATATTTGAGGCACATATCGCCGAGTCGCTTCTCCCCAAACTGAGCGATAGGGACTGGTTCGAGGTGGACGACATTATCGTCCTGGACAAGCGTCATTATGATCTCGAACTGGGGCGGATCGACTCCGAATGGACATTAATAAGGGGCAACAAATTCGAAAAGCTGGACAGCTCGATAAGAGTTTACAGCTACCGCGAATTGCGCCGTCTGCTTGAAGATTCCGGCCTGAAAATCTTTGCCGCGTACGATGCGAAAACCATGGAAAAATTCGAGGCGCGATCGTCGCTGTTATTCATGATAGCCGAAAAATAAGTCCAAATATCTGTACCTATGGTCGATAAACGTTCATTCAGTGTAATTATATAGCGGCTTTATTTAATAATCCATGAAATATTACCGGCTATGTCTACCCATGATAGTTATATTGTTTCTGCGCTGCCGCCTTTTCCTGCGATATGGCGGGCCAGCCCTGGAGGACGATCAAAATGCATTGACCGCCGAATTGACCGGCAATGGGACATCTATGCAACCTATTCCGGCATACTGGTCGTAATGCATCATACCTTTCTTGACATGGATTGGGAATTGAGACTCAGCTATCATGCAATGATTCCACCATATAACTGGTCGAACATTCTACTTCGCCCGGGGGGGGGAGTGGAACGGTATTCTGGCCGCAAAACGCGAATGCCTTGACGGTGTAAATTATGAGCTTCATGAAATACCAGTCGAAGACTACGGTATTATATATTAGGCAATGTATAATATCGGGAGAGTAAATCTAACGAAGAAATATGGGCGGGGGCGATTCCCCCGCTCGTTTCAACTAATTGAAATATACCCGCCTGACCGCCTTTTCCTCTAAGTTTCAGTAGGCTCGGCATTTATATTTTTGGGGGTAATTATATTACTTCTCTGGCTTAATTTCGGGAAAATTCGTATATTCCTGACAGGCGAGTCCACTTGGATGAAGGATGGGCTTTTGCTTGATAAAAAGTAATTATATTTTGAAAGAGTATATTATGGCAACGATTTTAGCGAAGGTTTTGCGGGGGGAGAGGGAGGAATCGGTTCACTACGGTTCGGTAGCGGTGGTGGATGGCAAGGGACAGCTGACTCATTATGCCGGCGATCCGGAATTTTTCACTTTTGTCAGGTCATCGGCCAAACCGTTCCAGCTGATGCCCTTGATTCGAACGGGCGCCGCCGATAAATTCGGTTTCTCGCAAAAACAGTTGTCGATCATGTGCGGTTCGCATATCGGCACCGATCATCACCGTGAAGTTGTCCAGGCCAATCTCGATGCGGCCGGGAACAAGCCGGACGATCTTCAATGCGGCACCCATCTCCCGATTTACATGATTATGTCAGGTGAGTATCCGGAACATGATGAACACAAAGATGTTCTGCGCCACAATTGTTCCGGTAAGCATTCCGGATTCCTGGCGCTGGCACGATTCCTCGGCGATGATGTTGCCGAATATCTCAATCCGGAATCCAAAACTCAGCAATTGATACTCGACACGATCGCACGTGTCTATGAATATCCAAAAGAGAATATCACAATCGGTGTCGACGGCTGTTCGGCGCCCAATTTTGGGATGCCCCTGATACACGGTGCGATCGCTTTCATGAAACTGGCGAATACCCGGGGATGGGATGATGAAGAATCTGCCATTATGACCCGCATCAAGGATGCCATGACCGAATACCCGGAGATGTTTTCCGGCGAGGGGCGCTTTGATCTGGCGTTGATGCGGTCATTCCCGAACAATATCATTACCAAGGGTGGGGCCGAAGCATACCAGGGGATAGGTTTTTCCGACCCGCAGATCGGTATTGCAATTAAAATCGAGGACGGTAATGCCCGGGGATTGTTCCCGGTTTGCATCGAGGTGTTGT
>QNAH01000316.1 GCA_003641425.1 Candidatus Zixiibacteriota bacterium | reverse complement strand
TGCGCCAATTGTTATACCATTCGTGCAGGTCGGAACTTACCCGACAAGGAATTTCGCTACCTTAGGACCGTTATAGTTACGGCCGCCGTTTACTGGGGCTTCGATTCAAAGCTTCGCCACCGAAGTGACTAACCTCTCCTCTTAACCTTCCAGCACCGGGCAGGTATCAGTCCCTATACATCGTCTTATGAGACTTAGCAGAGACATGTGTTTTTAGTAAACAGTCATCAGCGCCTCTTTTCTGCGACCGCTTTCAGCTCGCCCAGCGAGTGGGTTCACCTAATGGCGGCACCCCTTCTCCCGAAGTTACGGGGTCATTTTGCCGAGTTCCTTAACGTGGGTTATCTCGCGCACCTTAGGATATTCTCCTCACCTACCTGTGGCGGATTGCGGTACGGTCGGCAGAGTAACTTCCATAGAGGTTTTTCTTGGCAGTCTGATTAAGATCAGTTTGCAGGCCGAAGCCATCCCCATCACCTCTCGGTGTTAGAAGCGTGGATTTACCTGCGCTTCCCACCTACAGGCTTAGATCCCGTAAGCCATCACGGGACTGATCGTCACTCCTGCGTCACCCCATAGGTATAACGTGACTCTGCCGGTACAGGAATATTTAACCTGTTTTCCATCGCCTACGCCTTTCGACCTCGGCTTAGGAACCGACTAACCCTGGGCGGACGAACCTTCCCCAGGAAACCTTAGGTTTTCGGTGGGCGGGATTCTCACCCGCCTTATCGCTACTCGTTCCGACATAATCGCTTCTGTGCCGTCCAGCCTGTCTCACGACAAACCTTCAGCCAACACAGAATGCTCCTCTACCATCCCGATAAATCGGGATCCGCAGCTTCGGTGCCGTGCATAGTCCCGTACATTTTCGGCGCAAGAGCACTAGACTAGTGAGCTGTTACGCTTTCTTTAAATGATGGCTGCTTCTAAGCCAACATCCTAGCTGTTTTAGTGATCTCACTTCCTTTATCACTTAGCACGACTTGGGGACCTTAGCTGGCGGTCTGGGTTGTTTCCCTCTCGGCAATGAAGCTTATCCCCCACTGCCTGACTCCCAGGGAACATGTAATGGCATTCGGAGTTTGATTGGGGTTGGTAACCTTGTGGGGCCCCTAACCCATTCAGTGCTCTACCTCCATCACACTATAGCCTGAGGCTAGCCCTAAAGCTATTTCGAGGAGAACCAGCTATTTCCAGGTTTGATTGGCCTTTCACCCCTATGCACAGCTCATCACCCAGCTCTTCAACGCTGGTGTGTTCGGACCTCCATCTCGTTTTACCGAGAGTTCATCCTGGCCATGCATAGATCACCTGGTTTCGGGTCTACTCCCTGCCACTGAGTCGCCCTATTCAGACTCGCTTTCGCTACGGATTCACCAGTGTTTGGCTTATCCTTGCGACAGAGAAGTAAGTCGTCGGATCATTATTCAATAGGCACGCCGTCAGTCCGGATTTTCCGAAGAAAATCCATTCCTCCGACCGCTTGTAGGCATACGGTTTCAGGTTCTTTTAACTCCCCTCCCGGGGTCCTTTTCACCTTTCCCTCACGGTACTAGTTCACTATCGGTCACGAGTTAGTATTTAGCCTTGCCTGATGGTCCAGGCGGATTCACACCGGATTCCACTTAACCGGTGCTACTTGGGAGACCGAACCAGGAAGCTGTCAGCCTTTCGCTTACGGGGCTGTCACCCTGTATCGCTAAACGTTCCAGATTATTCAGCTAGACAGACAGTTTGTAACTTCCCGGCCCGTCTGCAACCGGACCGCATTCGGTTCCCACTACACCGACAGCGCAACGCAAGCAGGCTTTAGCGCGCCAATCGGTTTGGGCTGTTCCCTTTTCGCTCACCGCTACTAAGAGAATCGTTTTTACTTTCTTTTCCTGAAGGTACTTAGATGTTTCAGTTCCCTTCGTTCGCTTCGACCGCCTATGTATTCAACGGCCGATATCCCGGTATAAACCGGGATGGGTTGCCCCATTCGGAGATCTCCGTCTTAAAGGTTGTTTGCACCTAGACGAAGCTTATCGCAGCTTACCACGTCCTTCATCGCCTTCTCGTGCCAAGGCATCCACCATATGCCCTTAGTAACTTGATCGAAAACATTTCGAAAATTATCCAAAGGTATACTGTGCAACCTATTGTAAGATGCCCACTATCAATCCGGAAAGAGGATTGATAGCAACTAAATCAATATGAAGTTGTCAAAGAGCAATTTTGCTATTTTCTGGAGATGACCGGGATCGAACCGGTGACCTGTGGCTTGCAAAGCCACCGCTCTCCCAACTGAGCTACATCCCCAAATAAAATGGGCCTAAGTGGAGTTGAACCACTGACCTCGCGCTTATCAGGCGCGCGCTCTAACCAACTGAGCTATAGGCCCAAACATTTTGAACCCCAATCTCGCGGCCCATAATTTTATAAAAATAGTAAGCCTGAGCAGAAAGATATTTCTGCAACAGAGGTCGACACTATTTATGCCGGCCGGCGAATAAATTCGTCGCCGACATCGTCTCCTTAGAAAGGAGGTGATCCAGCCGCAGCTTCCGCTACGGCTACCTTGTTACGACTTAGCCCCAGTCATCGGTTTCACCTTAGGCGCCGCCTTCCTTGCGGTTAGGCAAACGACTTCGGGCGCTCCCAACTTCCGTGGCTTGACGGGCGGTGTGTACAAGGCCCGGGAACGTATTCACCGCATCGTGCTGATATGCGATTACTAGCGATTCCTCCTTCATGGAGTCGAGTTGCAGACTCCAATCTGAACTGAGACCGGTTTTAGGGATTGGCTCCACCTCGCGGTCTTGCGACCCTCTGTACCGGCCATTGTAGTACGTGTGTAGCCCTGGGCGTAAGGGCCATGATGACTTGACATCATCCCCACCTTCCTCCAGCTTATCACTGGCAGTCCCCTTAGAGTTCCCAGCATTACCTGATGGCAACTAAGGGTAGGGGTTGCGCTCGTTGCGGGACTTAACCCAACACCTCACGGCACGAGCTGACGACAGCCATGCAGCACCTGTTCACCGGTCCCCGAAGGGAGGACGTCCTTTCAGACGCTGTCCGGTGTATGTCAAACCCAGGTAAGGTTCTTCGCGTTGCCTCGAATTGAACCACATACTCCACCGCTTGTGCGGGCCCCCGTCAATTCTTTTGAGTTTCAGCCTTGCGACCGTACTCCCCAGGCGGGGTACTTAATGCGTTAGCTTCGGCACTGAGGGAGTCGACACCCCCAACACCTAGTACCCATCGTTTACGGCTAGGACTACCAGGGTATCTAATCCTGTTTGCTCCCCTAGCTTTCGCGCCTCAGCGTCAGTATCGGACCAGAGAGCCGCCTTCGCCACCGGTGTTCTTCCAGATATCTACGCATGTCACCGCTACACCTGGAATTCCACTCTCCTCTTCCGTACTCAAGATCAGCAGTATCAGATGCAGGCCGATGGTTAAGCCATCGGATTTCACATCTGACTTGCAGATCCGCCTACACGCCCTTTACGCCCAGTGAATCCGAACAACGCTCGTTCCCCCCGTATTACCGCGGCTGCTGGCACGGAGTTGGCCGGAACTTCCTCTGCGGGTACCGTCAGGGCTGAGGCAGTTACTCCTCAACCGGTTCTTCCCCGCTGACAGGATTTTACACTCCAAGAAGCTTCATCATCCACGCGGCGTTGCTGCGTCAGACTTTCGTCCATTGCGCAATATTCCCTACTGCTGCCTCCCGTAGGAGTCTGGGCCGTATCTCAGTCCCAGTGTGGCCGATCACC
>QNAH01000315.1 GCA_003641425.1 Candidatus Zixiibacteriota bacterium | reverse complement strand
CGGGACACAAATCAGACCCCGGCCGTCCATGGCCATGAAATTGATCGTTTCCGGAGTAATCGTCTCGGCGGCCGTAATAAAGTCGCCCTCGTTTTCGCGATCCTCGTCATCGACGACGATGACCAGGCGCCCCTTTTTAATATCTTCAATTGCGTTGGGAATACTGTCAAAATTACTCATTTATTTCTCCATAACGGCTACCAGCCGCTTTCGATTAATTTATCAATGGTTAAATTGTTCTTCTTGTCTTTATTTGAAAATCTTGCAATGTATTTCCCAAGTATGTCAAATTCCAGGTTCACCTCATCCCCTGCCTTAAACGAATTGACCGTCGTCTCCTCCTGTGAATACGGTATCAGGTTGACCGTAAAAGTATCACCCTTGACAACATTGACCGTGAGACTGATACCGTTCAATGCAATTGAACCCTTTTCCACCAGGAAATTCTCGAACTCGCGAGGAAAACGAATACTTATCTCAAGCGAATCACCAATCATCTTCGTCCCGGCAATCGATCCTTTGCAATCGACATGCCCCGAAACAAAATGTCCGCCCAGGCGGCTGGCAGGCAGAAGAGCCCGCTCCAGATTCACAATCGTACCGTTTTTGTAGTTGTTTATAATCGTTAGCCGTGTCGATTCCTGTGAAACCTCGACCGTAAATGTCTTCTTGTCGAATTCGGTAACCGTCAGGCAACAGCCGTCGACCGCAATGGATTCTCCCGGCTCGGGCTTATCGAACATGCGCGACGGTTTGATCGTGAGAAGCTTGTAGTTTCCCCGAATGTGAATATTCTCGATCGAACCCACTGTGGCGATTATACCGGTAAACATTTTATTTTTTCCTCATCGGATAGCCGGTGATCAGTATGTCCGGTGACAAATCACAACTGACCGTTAAATTTTTATATTCGATTCCATCGGCAATCTTTTTGATGCCCAACTCTCCGACCGCCTCGATCCCCGAGCCGATTACTTTCGGAGCTACAAAGACATAATGTTTATCTACCAGGCCGGCCTTAAGAAATGAGGTTGCCAGTTTCGAACCGCCCTCGACAAGGATCGAGGTTATTCCGAACCGCCCCGCCTTATCCAGAAAATCGGTCAATGACAGCCCGTTGCGTTTACTCTTAATGGCCCAGATAATCAGATTCTTTGCCCTGATTCTGGATGGATCACCCTCAGGAACGGCCAGAATCGTCCGGGCATCATCATTCTCCTTAAACAGCTTTAATGTTCCCGGCAGATTATTCGATCCGGTCATGACGATACGATACGGATTGTTTCCCTTAACCATCCTGACCGTCAATTCCGGATCATCGGTCCGGGCCGTTCCACTTCCCACTACCACTGCATCGCACAGGGCGCGCAACTGATGTCCCATCCGGCGGGCCTTGCTCCCCGTTATCCATTTGGAATCACCTCCCGATGCCGCAATCCGTCCGTCGAGCGTTTGGGCCGTTTTGAGAATGACAAACGGTAGTCCGGTCGTAATATTTTTTAGATATATTTCATTAAGTGATTCCGCTTCTTTGCGGAGAATACCTGATTTGACCTTTATTCCGGCTTTTCTCAATCTGGCTGCACCTTTGCCGCCTACCAGCGGGTTGGGATCCTTCATGGAAAAAATCACTTCGGCAACACCGGCCCGGATGATTTCATCGGTGCATGGTTTTGTGCGGCCGTGATGACAGCATGGTTCCAGATTTACATATAGAGTTGCGCCGCGCGCCTTATGCCCGGCTTCATTGAGAGCATTAATTTCTGCATGGGGAGTCCCGGCCCGTTTATGATAACCCCGGCCGATTATTCGGCCGTTTTTCACCAGCACCGCACCGACCATCGGATTCGGCGAGGTCTTCCCCGCCGCTTTTCGCGCCAGTTCCAGGGCCGCGATCATATAACGTTCGGTTGCTTTATCGGCCATAAAAAAATCCCCAATTTTCATCGGGGCATCATTATATAGACCGGATAGAACATACCTATCCATCATCTTCTCCCATCCGGACTATACCGTCGGCAACGGAATTTCACCGGTTCAACCGCATGCGGCTCGCGGGCTTTAACCGCCGGTCGAGGAATTTCACCCCGCCCCGAAGAATTTCCGATAATATACGCATCTTCTCTGCAAAATCAAGGACTATTTTAAAAAATGAGAATTATTCGCGAAAATGAATTGTGGAAGATAAGTCGCTATTCCGCAATACGATTGTGAAATGATATTCGATGATTTTTGTGTCTGAATCGGACACTATTGCTCGGTCGTATCATTGACCAGCGAGGTAATATAATCTGCCGATTCATCTATCGACAACAGCACCTTATCCGACTCGTCGTCATCCGCCCCATGGCGAAGTTTCAGTAAATCTATCGAACCGCGAAGTCTTGTCAGCGGGCCCTTTATATCACGGATAATATTGCGGCCGCCGTTTTTTTCGATTTTTTCCATATCACTCGTAACCTGCGTCTTTGATAACAGGCGGCTGATATTATATAGCTTTATAAACGAGGCCAGCCGCGACGCTACCTGTTTGCAGAAAAGAATGACGGTAGAATCGTATGCAAACCGGTTCCAGTTACGCATCTCTCCCAGTGTGATAAACCCCTGTGTAATGCCGTTCACCACGATCGGGATGATAAGGGTCGAATTTACATCCTTGAAGACCAGCTTTTTTGCCTCGATATCATCAAGTGAGGCCTCGGGATCCTTTTGATTTATCAATAACAACCGTCCTTCGCGGGAGACAATATAATGCCACGGCGTCAACTCACGCGAAAGACTGACAGGATTGGAATTGATATTGTCGAATGGCCGGATTAATTTAAGCGCTCTTGTATTTAATCGAGATCTGTCCGAATCGATCATCGAAATACGCACCATGGTTGTCCCGACATTCTCCATAAGAATATCGGCCGCCGCTTTTAATACCGTGCCCGTATCACAGCCTTTTTCGGCAAGGGAATCGAATGATGCCAGAGCGCCGAGGTAGCGGTCCCTTTCATGTATCGACGCATTCAATATATTGGCCTCGATTGCCGGGGCCATGGCCGCCGCCATCGTTTCCACTCTCAGCAAATCACGCCGGGTGAAATGCCCCGGTAAAGCGCACCCCAGTGTCATGCAGGCGATGACCCGCCCGTGATTAATTATGGGTACTGCGATCATACTGGACTGTCCGCAGCTTAAAAACAGCGAATCCAGCCCGGTGTTCTTCGAGTGGGTAATATCTCTGATCAAAAGACTTTCATGAGATTTTATCACCGTCGCAATCTGGGTATTGTCAATCGGAAGTCTGACACCATCCTCGAGAAGTATTCGGCGGTTGATACCGGTGGTGTAACGCCTCATATTCATCCGCGCCTTATCGAGTACTGCCAGAGAAAAATAATCCGAACCGACGGCATACTTGAACAGTACCGAAAAATCATGAAGATTTTCCTTAAGATCGGCCCTGGATGCAATAAGTTTTCTGACCTGTGTCAGGTAATACCAGTTGTCTTCGAAAAATTTTCCTTTGAGCATAATGAATTCCCGCTCGAGACGGGCCGACAGCATACGGCTTATTTTCTCAAGGGCATGTGTATCGTCTGAATTTGCTCTCCTGTCTCCCTCGTTCCAGAAGAAAATGTAGCCGAGGATCTTGTCGTTGATGCTTATAGTTATGCAGCAATTCGCCTTGAGATCGTCGAGTGTATTTTTAATCGAACCGCATCCGCTTTGACTGTTTTCGTATGCTATTGTACGTGAACCGATGGAAAAATCCGAATTATGACTGTAAT
>QNAH01000314.1 GCA_003641425.1 Candidatus Zixiibacteriota bacterium | reverse complement strand
GTCGCTTATTGCGATTTTCATGCTTCGCATAAAATGTCAGGAGTGTAAAACTGACCTACAATTAATTCCAATATCATCCCCCCGTACAATTTCATTATAACATTAGTGATATTCGGCATTGGGGGCGCTTATATAGAGGGTGTGTTGTGTCCGGAGCTTATTTTATTTATGGTATTTATGGCAAAAATCATGGCGGTTTTGAATGACGGGGGTAAGTTACTGTATGTCTGTGCGTTACGGCGGGAAAGGCCCCGTCTTTGTAAGTCATTGATTGACATGATGTTGGGGCGGTCGTGTATCCTCATGGCGGGTATAGAGTTGTACAAAAATACATAGAAAAGTGGGGAAACGAACCCGATTTTTTTACACCCGTCCCCGCTTAAGATGACAGGTACCAGGGACTCCTTCCCTGCTGGAGGGGAAGAATTAAAAGATGCCATGAAAAAAAATGGATTCCCGCCTGGCGCTGGAATGACAGAGAAAAGCGGGGGTGACAGATTGGGCAGATGTGGATATCTGCCGCGCACTGATATTTCAGGATAACCGGACTTTGAAATCCGTCATTTCGAGAAGTTTCGCCTGGCGGCGGCGGACCTCGCTCTCCGTTATCACAAAATCCGGGCCGACCTGCTCGATCATGATCGAGGAAACGCACGAGGCGAAACATCCGGCCCTGCGAAGATCGCCGGTGCGAAGATATTCGAATGTAAACCCGGCCATGTAGGTGTCGCCGGCGCCGGTCGAATCGAGAAGATTTATTTCGTATGGAGGGATGTCGATAAATTCTCTGCCGTCATAGATCACCGAACCAAGTTCGGCCAAAGTGACCACGACGATTTCCGGGCCCCAGCCTTTGATTATTTCGGCGGCCTTGTACGGGTTCTCGCGGCAATCGATCCCGGTCAGCACCTTGCCCTCGAGCTCATTCGGTTTGACCACGGTGAATTGCCCGAGAACATCCTCGATACCATCGACCTTCTCATGATATATCCGCCGGTTTTCGTCGGCGTTGCGAAGCAATCCCTGCGGGTCACAGAAAAAATAACCGTCATAATTTTCGCGGATCTTCTTGATCTCATCAAACGAAACCTCGCCCAAAATCGGGCCGATAAGAATCGCTTTGGAATCTTTATATAACTCCGGGTCGATATGTCCGACTCCGGCGGCGCGGCCAAGAAGGTCGAGAGTGCGATTACCGAAATTGTCGTAGTATATCAATGAGAATCCGCCCGACTGTTCCGAATCGACAATGACCGATTCGATGTCAAGATTATCCAATTGACTGACAAAATCATTTTTGAAATCATCGCCGATAGCGCCGATAAGCCGCGTTTGCTCACCCAGTTTGGCCAGCGCCAGAACGGCATTGGTGGAGCATCCCGATAGCACGCGGCCGTCGGTTTCTATTTTCCGAGTTTTTATGTAATCATAGACAGGGTTGCCAATAGCTGTAATCATATTCTGTTATACCGATTGTTTGTCCTTCAGCAGTTTCTTGGCATAAACCAGGCGCTGGATGGAGGTAATATAGGAAGCGGCGCCGACAATAATCAATGCGACTTCAAGCGGCCGGTACTGGGGATAATATCTTTCCAGTATGGCGCCGATAATGATGACGATATATTTTTCCAGACGGCCCATTATCCCGACCGCGCAATTTTCCAGCTTGCCAATCGACTCGGCCGCGGCCCGGGTGTAACTGGCGATAATCATTCCAAACAGGGCGAACAATCCCCAGCCCGGATGGACCAGGCCGGACATGGTAATACCGGCGAGAATCACGAATTCACCATAGCGGTCGGAGACATGGTCGAGTATGCCGCCCCAGACAGTCCCGATATTCCCGGCCCGGGCGGTGGAACCATCGAGCATATCGGTGAAGGAATTCAGTATCATCCAGAAGAGGCCCCACCAGATCTCCCCTTTCCAGAAATAGAGCCCGGAGACAATGGCGCAGATAAACGATACCGCGGTCAGTATATTCGGGGTCAATCCAATCTTGAGACAGATTTTGCCCAGCCCGATAGAGTATCTCTCATAAAAGGCTCGTTTTTTCTTATTTATTTCTGCCATAGCAATTTCAATATTCGATGCGCAATATATTCCAGCCGAAAAGAATGTCAAGATATAAACCGTTATAAATAAAGTCGTATAAGATTGACAAATGCTCCTGATAAGCGTATTTTCTGCAACCGCTTGAGAGAAACGATGAATGAACAGAAACTGATAAGAAATTTTTCGATAATTGCCCATATCGACCACGGCAAATCGACTTTGGCCGACCGGCTTTTGGAATCGACCAAGACCATCTCCGACCGCCAGATGCGGTCGCAGGTGCTCGATGATATGGATCTGGAACGCGAGCGGGGGATTACAATCAAGGCTCATGCTATCAGACTGGCCTATAAGGCAAAGGATAAAAATATCTACCAGTTCAACCTGATCGACACACCCGGTCATGTCGATTTTACCTATGAGGTCAGTCGGTCGCTTTCGGCCTGCGAAGGTGTTCTTCTGGTGGTCGATGCCGCCCAGGGGGTCGAGGCCCAGACGGTATCGAATGTCTTCCTGGCAATTGAAAATAATCTCGAAATTATTCCTGTGGTCAACAAGATCGATCTCCCGGCGGCGCGCCCGAAAGAAACGGCGGATCAGATAATCGACCTGATAGGTTGCAAGCCGGAGGAGATAATCTATGTCTCGGCCAAAACGGGGCAGGGTGTGGATGAACTGTTCGAGACCATTGTAGATTGCATTCCCCCTCCAAAGGGCGACCCGGATAAACCGCTCATGGCACTGGTATTCGATTCGATTTATGATTCGTATCGCGGCGCGGCAGTGTATGTAAAAGTGGTCGATGGCCGCGTGGGACATGACGACCTGATAAAATTCTTTTCGCACGGTAAACAATTCGAAGTCGATGAGGTCGGTTGCCGGAGATTGACCAATATTCCGCTGGACAGTCTTAATACCGGCGAGGTCGGCTATATATATGCCGGGATCAAGGATGTTTCCGATACCAGGGTGGGCGATACCATCACGCTGGCCAAAGGGGGTGCCAAAGAGCCGTTGCCCGGATTTGTCGCGGTCAAACCGATGGTGTTCTCGGGCCTGTTCCCGGCCATCGCCGAGGACTATACCGAACTCCGCGACGCTCTTGAGAAACTGAAGCTCAATGATGCCTCATTGTTGTTTACACCGGAGACATCATCGGCGCTCGGTTTCGGGTTCCGCTGTGGATTTCTGGGGATGCTCCACATGGAGATCATCACCGAACGGCTGTCCCGCGAGTATGATCAGACTATTATCAACACTGTCCCCAATGTGGAATACCATGTTTATACCACGGGCGGGGAAAAGGTAACGGTTAATTCGCCGTCAGATATGCCGGAGCCGGGAAATATCGATCATGTCGAGGAACCGTATGTCGATGCCCAGATAATTACGCTTCCCGAATCGCTCGGACCGATTATGCGGCTGGCCACCGAGAGGCGGGGAATATACAAAAACACCGAATACCCGACTGCATCGCGAGCGGTTTTGAGCTACGCTTTCCCGCTTTCGGAGATTATTTTTGATTTCTATGACAGGCTGAAATCGATCTCGCGCGGGTACGCTTCATTAGATTATGGTATCCCGTTTTACCAGCGATCGGACCTGGTAAAACTCGATATTTTGATCAATTCCGAGCCGGTCGATGCGTTGTCGGTTATTATTCATCGTCAGAAGGCCTACAAATATGGTGTCAATCTGACCGAAAAGTTGCGTAAGCTGATCCCCCGT
>QNAH01000313.1 GCA_003641425.1 Candidatus Zixiibacteriota bacterium | reverse complement strand
CAATCACTTTTTTGTGATCGTCGACGAATTTTCTGATTTTTTCGATCGGCAGAGGAAAACCGAAACCGATTTTCAGATAGTCGGCTTCGGGCAGGTTATCTTTGGCATACTGATATGCTATCCCGCCGGTGATGATACCGATCTCCGAGCCGTTTTCCTCGACTCTGTTGAGCTCGGTTGTCTCCGAGAACTCACGCATTTTTTTGAGACGTTCCCTGACTACCACATGCCGCTTACGAGCATTACCCGGGATCATGACATATTTCGACATGTCCCGCTTGAATCCTACCTCGGGAGGTGCCACCGGATCGGCCTCTTCGACAATTCCCTTGGAATGAGAAATACGGGTTGTCAGTCGAAGCATGACGGGGGTATCGAACTGCTCGGAGATTTCAATCCCCTTAATGAGATAATCTTTTGCTTCCTGGCTGTCCGATGGTTCCAAGAACGGAATCTGGGCGAATTTGGCAAAAAACCGATTGTCCTGTTCGTTCTGCGACGAGTGCATTTCGGGGTCGTCGGCGGAGACGACGACGAATCCGCCGCCGACGCCGGTATAGGAAAATGTCATCAGCGGATCGGCGGCTACATTGAGACCGACATGTTTCATGGTGACAATTGTTCGGGCCCCGCCGAGCGAGGAACCGATACCTACTTCGAAGGCGACCTTTTCGTTGGGCGACCACTCGGCATAGATTGACGGAAACTGATCGGCGATGGTTTCGAGGATCTCAGTTGACGGCGTTCCGGGATAAGCCGCAGCCAGTTTAACACCGGCTTCGAATACTCCCCGCGCGACCGCCTCATTTCCTGATAGTAATTTCTTCATATTTTTATTCTCTATATTTAATGTATATATTCGCTTCGATAAATTATAAGAAATATGGGCGGAAATATCAACCGTCGGGTGTGAATTAATTCACAAAGATTGCCGGTTATCAAATCATTGATCGATCTGTAATCCACTCTGCTGTGCGATCTTCTTTGCCCCCGGTACCTGCAGGGAAAATATCAGGTCTATCAGGACTACCGCCGCGCCGCCGATGAAGGTCACCTGGTACCCGAAAAGACTCCAGGCCACGCCGCCCGCAACCGGTATCACCACCGCGGTTATATGGTTGGCCGTCATGCCGAACGACAGGCAACTGGTCAAATCCTCGCTCGGCGCGATTTTGCTCAAATATGATTTCAATGCAATAGCCGACCCGAAAAGCATATTGTCGATAAGATAAAAGGCTATCAGAGCCGGCAGGTATTCAATAAAGGCATAACCGGTAAAAATAAAGATTAACAAAAAGGAACTGCCGGCCATCACAAACCTCTCCCCCAGCCTGTCGCTCAGATTGCCCAGCAAACGATTGGTGAAAATGGTGATCATGTTGTTGACCAGCATAATTATGGTGACCATTTGAATACTCAGACTGTGGTTTTTTACCAAGAGAAAAATGGCAAAAGTGGTGAAAATATGTCTCCGGCACCCGCGCAGGAAATAGAGTGTGTAGTACAGCCAGTATTTTTTCTTTACCGTAACTTTTCGTTTGTCCGATTTACCCCGATTGGCCGGCAGGGCGAGTGTAAAATACAATCCGATCAACAAAACCAGTGCGCCCATAATATAATAAATCTCACGGTAGCCCAAAAACAGTGTCATCAGCAGAACCATCCCGGCTCCAACCAGCCCGGCCATCGACTCGAACGAGCGGAGCTTTCCCTGGAACCTGCCCACCTTGCTGTTGTCTGCAAGCATCAGCAGTTGAGATGTGTTGTTCGGTTCGAAATAGTGAAAACCGAAAGAAACCACTACCGTTGCCAGGCCCAGGACTATCAATGAAGGCGACAGTCCGCAGAGGATCAGGCCGACGCCGATCAGGATGATCGACAGCGAGGCGATCCGTGACTCGGTGAAATAAACGGCCAGCGCGCCGGCGCCAAAGGCAAGAAGCCCCGGAATTTCTCTGACAGCCTGAATAATCCCGACCTCGGCCGGCGAGGCGTCGAAATTCTCCACGGCAAAATTATTGAACAATATGCGCCAGGTGAAAAAACCTATCCAGGTAGAAATACTGGAAAAGATGATGGTTGTAAATGTTATCTTTTTTATCCCAAGCGCCATGATTTGGTCAAGATAATCAAATTTGAGCCGACTGGCTCAAAAAAATGCTCTAACCTGCGAATATTTGGCGACTTATCGGAAATTAAGGCACCCTCTTGGCAATTTTATTGTTTATGTCGATAATAAAGGTGTAAAAGAGATTATGATTAAAAGTCTTATAAAGCCAAATAATAATGTGGCTGTTACGCTCATAAAGCTGTATATTGGCCTTCCCCAAAATCAATTGAAGGACCAAAGATGGATTTTGATATTTCCATATTTAAGCCCTACGATATCAGGGGTATCGTTCCCGATCAAATAAATCCGGATATCGCCTATCGAATCGGAAACGCGCTGGCTGTTTTCCTGAAACCTGTCACAGTTGCCGTAGGGCGCGGCAACAACGGCCATAGCCGGGAATTGTGTGAGGCAGTTATCGGTGGTATAATCGACGCCGGCTCGGATATTATTGATCTGGGTGAGATCTCTCCCGATGTCCTCCATTTTGCTGTCGGTAAATACGATCTGGACGGCGGAATTATGATTGCGCCCGGGCATGTCAAAAAGGATGAAATAGAGATTAAGATTTGCCGCAGGCGAGCTATGCCGCTTTCGGGTAAACAGGACCTGGATCAGATTCGTGAGGCACTCGAGGATAATACGATTGAAAAATCACCCAATCGCGGAAATATGGCCAGGAAGGATATTCTGCAGGAATTTATCGACCACTGTTTCGGCCTGGTGGATATATACTCAATTAAACCTTTGAAATTGATAATCGAGGCTCACGGCGGAACGGCCAACAATTTTATCCCGTCAATATTGGAGCGCCTGCCGGTCAAAACGGGCCCTGTGCTTAATTCTGATATGTCCGCGAATGATATCAAAGTGAGCGGTCGGGCCGATTTGGGGGTGGAATTCGATCGAGCCGGGGGACGGATCACTCTTTACGATTCCAAGGGTAAAAGTGTCGCGGGTGATATATTAACCGCTCTTGTGGCCGATTATTTGCTTGAAAAATACCCCGGTGAAACCATCCTCTACAGCCTGATCTGTTCCAAAGCCGTTCCTGAGCTGATCGCAAGGAAAGGGGGTCAGGCTCTAAAAACCAGGGTTGGCCCGTCGCTAATAAGGCCGATGATGAAAAAGCATAACGCACTTTTCGGCGGGGAGCCATCGGGATATTATTATTATCGTGACAACTGGTTCGCGGACTCCAGCATTATCACCTTCCTGATCATACTTGAAATAATAAGCCGAAGCGATCGACCGCTGGAACAGATTGTTAAAGATATCGATCATTATTTCCGTTCCGGGGAGATCACTGTCAGGGCCAATTCCGCCCGAGAAAAAATGGAAACTATCGCGGAAAAATATGCTTCCGGAATCCAGGACCGGCTTGACGGATTGAGCGTCGAAATGGATGATTTCTGGTTCAATATCAGGCTATCCAACACCGAGCCGGCCGTCAGGCTGAACGTGGAGGCGATCTCGAAAGAGCTTCTGGATGAAAAAATCGAAGAGATTCTGGATCTGATTAATTCCTGAAAAACAGTTATTCCTTAAATCAAAAGCCCCGCATCAGGCGGGGCTTTTGTGTTATGTGGTGTATCCTGATAATAACGTCAGGTCGGGCAAAGTGACGTTATTTCAGGAAGACCATTTTCTTGGTGGCCTTAAAGCTTCCGGCATCGACTTTAT
>QNAH01000312.1 GCA_003641425.1 Candidatus Zixiibacteriota bacterium | reverse complement strand
TTGACGAAAGCAGTCTGACCGGGACCGGGTTTGTTTTCGAGGAATATGACTCCGGGGCCTTGTTGTCGGTCATTGAAAAGGGGGTTGGTTTGTTCGGCCGCAAAAGAACCTGGAGTAAAATTATCAAGCAGGCGATGAGCCAGGATTTTTCGTGGGAAAAGTCGGCCGCGCAATATTCCGATCTGTATCATAAAATACTTCAAAAAACCTGATTGAATCGATTACCTAAATTAATCCCGTTTATTATTGCCTGAAATCAATAATATAAATATTATTATTCACTCTGATATATTTTGGTTTTTTTAGCGGAACGACGTCAATAATAATGCATGCATCTGAAATGAAACATAAAGGAAAATCGAAAAACCGGTCAACCTTATGGTGGGCAGGATTGATTCTGCTGATTATCGCAATGACCGTTTTCCTCTGGCTGGTTTTGCAGTATGATTTCACGCAGGATGATGCCTATATTACTTTTCGCTATGCCGCCAATTATCTCGGTGGGCATGGTCTGGTTTATAATATAGGGGAGAGGGTCGAAGGGTACACCAATTTTCTATGGCTCCAATGGATGATAATCGGGGGGCTGATCGGGTTTGATTTTGTTCTTTTGTCGAAGTTCCTGGGAGTGATCTGCGGTATCGGGAGTATTTTTGTGGTCTTCCTGCTGGGCCGCGAACTTTTTGGTAAACGATCTATACTGCCGGGGATTACGGCGATTTTTCTCGGATGCACATATTCGTTTGCATACTGGTCGGCGGCCGGGTTGGAGACCGCCGCTTTTGCGCTGGCTGTTTCGGCCGCATTTTATTTTTACTGCCGCCGATCGTATCTATTGCCGTCGGTTTTGATAATTGCCGCTTTGCTCAGACCGGAAGGCGGCCTTATCTTTCTTTTTCTGGTGCTTTTTGAGATTTATCAAACCCGAAGAATCGGAAGTTATGCATTATTTACGGCGCTGGTTTTTATCCTTGCTTTGGTGCCTTATCTTATTTTCAAAATCGCCTATTTCGGTGATATATTTCCCAATCCGTTTTATGCTAAGACAGGTCTCAACTGGGATAAACTCAGGGATGGTTTCGAATATATCGGGCTGTACGGCTGGCATTACCTGGGGGCGGGATTGTTTCTGCTACCGGCGTTTATATTTGTGCGGAAAATCCCCGGACGCCTAAAGGCCCTGCTGATTATAATTCCCGTCTACGCCCTATATATTGTTGCGGTTGGAGGGGATGTCCTCAAAGTGCATCGTTTCTTTGTGCCGATAATGGGGCCGGTTCTGCTAATGATCGTGTATGGTATTTCCCATCTCTGCCGCAAAAAAATGTTAATACTCGTTGTCCTGGCAGGGGTTCTGGCATGGCAACTGGTTGTACCGCGGGGGCATGTTACCGATTTTCATCGGGCGGAATTGGGCCTGGCACAAAAGATGAACCACATGGCCGATGACCTGCTTGAGAACGACAAAACCGATTTCAGCCTGGCCGTGACCACTATCGGGCTGATCGGCTACCGATTGACAGGGCATACGGTCATCGATATGCTCGGCCTGACAGATCGGACGATTGCGAAATACCCGGAGCCGGCAGTGCCTGGGATGCAAACCTCATGGAAAGAGCGCAAATTCAACAGCCGGTATATTCTGTCGAAGCAACCGAAATACATTCTCTTTTCGACCGGATTGAAACCGTCGGCGCCGGCCGAAAAGGCACTGATGCTGTATAGTGAGTTTCTAAAAAATTACAGGACGATCGCTTTTCACTCACATGGTTATATAAGGTATATTTTTAAGAAATACCGCCCGGTCGGAGTCGAATTGAATCGCGATATCGATCTGCGTTTCGTGGATAATTATCAGCGGGCGATGCAGATGGTCATCGAGCATGACTACCCCGGGGCGATCGAATCTTTCGAGCAGGCATCGACCTATGTACCGGATTCGATATTTCCGTATCCCAAATATTATCAGGCCGATTTATTATTGAGCCGGGTTGAGGGGCAAATCGAGCGGGCTTATGAGATGATGCTGGATATCGCTTCGAAAGACTCCACCATATTCGATGTGTATAGAAGTTTGTGGTTTTATGAGCACGGCATACGGAAGGATTATGCCCGGGCGGCTTATTACCGAAGCCGGCTGGAAACACTGGTACCGTGGTTTGTCGGGCGGCTGGATAGCTTGTTGGTTGAAATCGACAGGCGCTGATATTATACTGACTAAATGTATGAGATGAAGAATTTGAATCAAAAGACAGGTCTCGTTTTATTGATTCTGGCCATCCTGATGTATATCGCTATGGCGCTATGGTTCGATTTTACCCAGGATGATGCCTATATTACTTTTCGGTATGCGGCCAATTTTGTCGATGGGCACGGCCTGGTTTTCAATATCGGGGAGAGAGTCGAAGGATACACCAATTTTCTCTGGACAATATTCATGATTCTCGGTCTAAAGGCCGGGTTCAATCTGATTCTTTTCTCTAAAATACTCGGGGTGATCTGCGGGGCGGCGGCTATTTGCATGCTGTACCTCCTTGCCGGGTTGATTCCGGCTCTCAGGCCGATATGGCGCGGAGCCGCCTGTCTGATTGCCGGAACTGCTTATTCATTTGCCTACTGGTCGGTGGCCGGTCTCGAGACAGCGGCATTCGC
This sequence comes from Candidatus Zixiibacteriota bacterium, assembly GCA_003641425.1. GTDB lineage: Bacteria > Zixibacteria > MSB-5A5 > GN15 > PGXB01 > PGXB01. The sequence goes on along the minus strand of QNAH01000312.1, from coordinate 1,147 downwards.
ACTGGCGGTGATCGCTTCGATATATTTCTACTGTCGGGGAAATTACCTTGCGGCGCCTATTCTGGTTCTGGCGACACTTCTTCGACCGGAAGGAGGTCTGGTCTTTGCTTTTATAATTGTTTTTGATCTGATATCGGCCCGTCGCATCACCGATTTTGTAATCACAACCGCCGGCATTTATATTCTGTCGCTCATACCGTTTCTGGCTTTTAAGTATTTTTATTTCGGGGGGATTCTTCCCAACCCATTTTATGCCAAAACCGATTTTACCTTCTACAAATACTATGACGGTCTCAAATACGCCGGGCGGTTTTTCTGGCATTATCTGGGGGCCGGACTGTTTATTCTTCCCGCGGTTTATATGCTCAGAAAAGGGGATAAGGTTTTCAAGATTATCATATTATTCTTATTAATATATACAATTTACATCATTCTTGTTGGCGGTGATGTATTAAAAGTGCACCGCTTCTTTGTGGTATTGATACCGCTGTTCGCGCTGTCGGTTGTCTATGGTTTTTCAGGGTTGGGGCGAAAGGCATTTATCCTGCCGGTCTGTCTGGTTGTGGTTATTGCCTGGCAGCTTTTTATCCCGAGACGATATGTTCAAACCTATCATTTTGCCGAAGTGCGGTTAACGGCCAAGATGAAACAGATGGCGCTCGATTTGATGGCTACCGATAAAAGCGATTTCTCGGCGGCGGTTTCAACAATCGGCGCCTTCAGTTATTATCTTCCGGGACATGATGTGATCGACATGCTGGGACTGACTGACAGCACAATTGCGCGGCACCCCGGCCTGCCCGTGGAGGGTCTTGAGACGACCTGGAAGGAAAGCCGTTTCAATATTCCCTATCTGCTGTCCCGTCAGCCCGACTATATTCTATTTTCCACCGGGCGGAAACCATCGGCACCGGCGGAGAAGGCCCTGCATTTGTACAGCGCTTTTTTAAATTCATACCGAACGACGACTTATCGTTTCGAGGGATACCGGCATGATATATACAAGAGATATTTCAGGGTACCCGGCACTGTGGTAAGGGATATTGACCCTGAGTTTATCGAACATTATTCGCGAGGCTCTAATTATCATGCGGCCGAGCAATATGAAAAAGCGCTTCAGTCCTTTAAAAAATCGCTCAAATTTATA
>QNAH01000311.1 GCA_003641425.1 Candidatus Zixiibacteriota bacterium | reverse complement strand
TCCAAGAACGGCGATGGTTCTGCCGCTACAAGCTAGTGCTGTCGTGTGGGCAACCGTATCTATGCCCATTGCAAGACCGCTCACGACAGTGACCTTGTTGTGAACCAGGAACTCTGAAAATTTCTTTGCACTCTCTATACCCGTCTGGGTTGGCTTGCGAGTGCCGATTACACAAACACGGACCCCACTGCGAAGCAAACTCGCATCACCCTGAAGGTAAAGCGTCAGCGGAGCGTTTTTCTTCTCAATCGGACTAAGCGGCCCGACAAATTGCTGAACGTTTGTTTCAACCATGTTCCGTTAACTCACTTTGTATTTCATGCTCTCTCGGAGTCACACGGAGCAGTCCAAGGTTTCCTGCTCTGCTCGTCAAGAGCAATTACTTTTCTCATCTTCGAGGAAGACCGGGACCGATGTCGGGCGCCCGACATTCCTGAGCTACTTCCTCTTAATTCCAAGATCGATTCCCTCCCTAGCGGCCATTTTCTGGATGGTCCCCGCAAAATAAGCCGACGCACCATTTCTGAGTAATTTGCGGCCTCCATGCTGATCATCAACAGCATCACGCGTAGCAGCCAGAGCTTCCATAATAATGGCTTCTGGAACCAAGTATGCAACTCTCCGGTGAAAGCCAAGGCTTGGGTGGGAGGACATATCTCGGTTTCCAGACATCCGCTTCAGTTGCTCTCCGATTTCAGTCGCTAAAAACTCTTTGCGGTCTAGTTCATCGGGAGAAAGATTTGCGATAGCAGGATGCTCTCGGAAAGAACTCTTCTTTCTTCCTGATTTATTTCTAATAACGTTATTAACGTTAGTAGATATATTTCTAGTAATAATTCTGCTGTCGAAATTTTCGACAGCTGTAAAAGTCGAAATTTTCGACATATCGGAGGAGTTATCCACATCATTTTCTCGATAAGTCGATTTTTTCGACACATCGAAATCCCGATAAGTCGAAAATTTCGACATATCGGTGGATTCCTCTATCATTTCCTCCATTCGACGGTGAAATAGCTCTATAGCATCCTCTTTGGTGAGCGGTATCTCAAAGTATATGATGTACTTATCAGATCCGCGCTTTACCATGTTGCGCTTACCACGCTTGTGAAACTGTTTTTCACGCTTTATGAAGCCGTAATCCTCCAGGAGCTTCAGGGCTTTCATTACGGTGTGCCTGTGGCCAACACCAATCTCTTTGGCGAGGGTATCCTGCCGGGGCCAACACCAGTTCTCACCTTGGCCGGTTCGAGGATCGTAGAAGCAGTATTGTCGCAGTCTCTGATACAGGACTGTAGCAACTGGTCCAAGAACAGCGGCCCATTTCTCCCAGAAATACTGGGGGACCGGAACAATGCGATGAGCTTGAGTGATCTCGTTGTAGGCATCACGAAATCGGGGCTCAAGTATGAGCCGCTGTCTTCGCTCGTCGAGAGTCAAGCTCTCGTAATATGCTTCAACTTCTTCTCTAGTTAGTTTGCCTTCCATGGCAATGGCTACCTCGAAATCATCTCATTTGTTTTTTCTGTAATTTCATGGCTTCCTTAAGAGCCGTCCATACCTGCTCCTCAGTTACTCGAGCCTTCTGAAATTGGACTGTTACAATGGCTGCTGGCTCCTCAATTTCGAACTTCTTCGTGACCTTCTTTTTCTTGAGGACCAGTGACTTCTTATCTCGCCGAATCTGCTTTGTAGAGAACTTACCTTCTTTGATGCCGTCCCAAAGCGAGAGCTGGCGCGCCTCATCTTTCTCTCGGAGGACCTGGAGCAAGTGGGTTTTCGTGGCGATGTCGGTCGCCCGACATTCCTCTTTGATTTGCTCAGGTAATTCGTTCAGAGAAAGCAACTCGGTTATCGTAACTCGACTCTTGCCGACAATCGTGGCCAGCTGCTCATGGGTGTAGCCGGAGCGCTCAGCCAGGGCCTTGAGCCCTTCGGCCTCCTCGATGGGGTTCAAGTCCTCGCGCTGGAGATTCTCGATCAGAGCGATCTCTTGCTCGTCATCTGTGGTGATTACAGCCGGAATCTTCTCAAGACCGGCCATAAGAGAGGCACGATATCGGCGCTCTCCAGCCACAAGTAAGAAGCTTTCAGCGTCAATGCGTTTGACGATGATCGGCTGAAGAACTCCCTTGGCTCGGACGGAATCGGCGAGCTCCTGCAGACGCTCTTCATCGAAGTGCTTCCTGGGCTGATCCGGGTTCGGATGGATCACCTCAAGTGGAATGTTGATTAGATTGTTGGTGTCCCCGGTGAAGGTATCAACCGGGTGGTCCATAACTGCTAGCGGCGCTTCAGAAGTCAGCCGCTCAGCAAGGCCTTTGCTAGTTTGCTTCGGCATGAACGGCAATCTCCTCTGCTAAGCCTCTGTATTCATCAGACTGAGGGCTCTTTGGTTCATAGGCTAAGAGCGATCGACCGGCAGCGCTTGCATCACGTAAGCGAGTGCCAGCGGTGATCACACTGGTAAAAACTTTGTTTGGGTGTGCCTGCCGGATGGCTTCCATGATTTCCTTCGAGTGGGTGGTCCTGGCCTGATACTTCGTGACCAGAATTCCGGCAAGCTCGAGCTTCTTATTGATCTGCTCTCGCACACGAGGAAATGTTGTGTGAAGCAGAAGCTGCATCGCTTTGAAGGCGAGATAGTCTGCCTCGACAGGAATAAGCAATTCATCGGCTGCGACCAGGGCATTAGTCGTGAGAATGCCGAGACTCGGGGGACAGTCGATCAGAATGAAATCGTAGTCGACCTCCATACAGTCAATGGCACGCTTTAGGAAGCCTTCTCGCATAAGCTCAGCGGCGAGTTCCATGTCAGCCCTGGCTAAGTCTATACCTGAGGGCACGAGCGAGATATTGGCTTCGTCCGTCTTCACCGTTATAGAATCAAGGCTAACCCCTGCAGGACGGCCGATTAAGGCGTTGTAAACCGAATTTTCCAGCTGGTGGGCCTCGATGCCACAGGAAATCGTGAGGCTGCACTGCGGGTCAAAATCCAAGAGAAGGACGCTCTCTCCCCTGCCCGCCAAGGCGGCGCCGAGGTTGATCGTGGTCGTGGTCTTCCCTACTCCGCCCTTCTGATTTGCTATGGCTATGATCTTGGACATTATCAGCGGCCCCCACTAAATAGCGTGCTCTGAGCAACTCTGGCACTGGGCTTTGTCATTTTCGCGAAGCGTTCTACGTCCTGGACTTCTTCTTCGGTGAACACTCTCCAGTCGTTCCGGTCTCGGCTTGGCTCTGGGATCTTGCCAGTTTTCACCCAGCGCCGGAGAGTGTCTGCATGGACGCCAACACGCTTAGCAACCTCAGCTATCGTATAGAATTTGTCCTGGTTCATGCCGTCTCCTACTATAACGCTCTTAAACCTACTGTAACCTAGGGTAAGTAAAGGCAACGTACCGGTGTCGTGTCAACATAAAAACTTTAACCAAGTTAAAATAATACTGATTTGTGAGATTTCATAAGGTGGTACTGGGCAAGTAGATACACTCGAAGAAAATCCGTCCTGTAAGTACCCAGAAGGGCAGGGTTTCTTTTTATGTCGGGCGCCCGACATAGGATAAGCGCAGAGAAGTACGGTAAATTAGTAGACAGTCGGACTCTGTCCGATGGTTGTCAGTAAAGCTGTATTGCGTTTTCTGATGCCATCGAGCAAGGCACAGCGCCCCGGTAAACCCAGACTCACCATCTGGGCTAAGGGGGCGAGTTTCACCAACTCGCATTTGCTGTGTTGCCTGTAGAGCCGGATGCCTCGAGAGGGGCTTGTCCGTGCTCGACGGAGGCTCGGCGGTGTAAACCCAGGTGTTT
>QNAH01000310.1 GCA_003641425.1 Candidatus Zixiibacteriota bacterium | reverse complement strand
GACTTGAATTAAACGACCTGTCGAGCGATTCACTTCATCTGTTCAACGGCGGAGGAGAACATCTGCCTGTCAACAACAGTGAGCCGCGGCCGGAACTTGAGGAAGTTGCAATTAAAGTGTACGACGGCGGCGATGGTATTTTCGATGCTTCCGATTATTTCGTCTTTTTTGCCGAGGGTGTCGATCGCTGGGACTATCCCCCGGCCGATTCGCCCGAGTACATTCAAAATCCATACACCGATATAAATTGCTACTGGCTGGCGATCTCGGGCGGATTTGGCACCTCGGGCCTTAGAATGGCCGGGGCTGATGCCGCGCCGGTTGGAACACCCGATACGATTGTCACCCGAACGGAATTTTATGTACGTTCGGAAGAAAATAAAATGCTTTATATCAATAACAACAATCATGTCGAAGATTATTTTACCTGGTATTGGTCCGATCAGATAAAGGACTCTTTTTATGTCAGTCTGCCTAACGCCGTTCTACTCAGTCCGGCGAGTATCAAGCTCAGGTCGCAGGCTCTGGATACCAACGGCGCCGTGGGTCTCACCGTGAATAATATGCCGGCCACAAAGATATCATCTCAAAAACCGGAATTTGTTTTTGAAACAGCCTTTCTGACACCTGCAGGTCTTAATAAATTTGTTTACAGCCAGGGAAGTAATTACAATGCGCCGCCTTATTTCGATTATTGTGAAATTATATATACCGGTAACCTTGAACCGTACAGCAATACCCTTGATGCATCTTTCAAAGGATTATTCGGTATTGCAGAGTTTGTCGTTTCCGACGATTTTTCAGACACGCCCACGATTCTCGATATAACCGATCCCGTCCGGCCGGTAATGGTAAACAATTTTTCCCAAAGTGCCGGAGAAATCATTTTTCAGATGTCATTCGGTGCGGCCGACCGGGCCAGATATTATATGTGTGACGCATCCAAATTTTATAGCGGAGCAGTTATCGAGAGATTTTCGGAACCGCTGCTTACCGAAAACCTGTCACAAACAGATTTGATTATCATCACTCCGGAGCGCTTTGTGTCGCAACTCGAGGATTACAGTCAGTACCGCGAGTCGCAGTCCGGTATTGAAGTCAAAATCGTGGCTCTGGAAAATATAATCGACCAGTTCTCTTATGGATTGTACGACCCGGCAGCCATCAGGGATTACCTTCGCTTCGCCTATATAAATTTCCCCGAACCGGCTCCGGGAGCGGTTCTTCTGGTCGGTGACGCCAGCTATGATTATGAAGATAACCTTTCTACCGGAACAGCCAATTATCTGCCGCCGTTTATACATGAACTGGATAACACCGCCGCCGACGATAATTATGTTTATTTCGGCGATTATGGTTTGCTTGACGGCGACAGCTCATATTATGACGGCGATTATGGCTATGACATGATGATTTCACGCTGGCCGGTACGGACATCGACCGAACTGGGTACGATCATAGACAAAGTCCGGTCATACGAAGCATCGACCAATTTCGGCACCTGGAGAACGACTATTACACTGGTCGCCGATGATGAATACGGCGATGACGGCCGCTATGAGGGACTGATCCACACCAGCCAGACCACGATGCTTGAGCAAGATCATCTTCCGCCTGCTTTTCGGCGCAATAAAATTTACTGCTGGGAATACCCGTTTAATTCCGAGCGGGCCAAGCCGGATGTGAATGAAGCCATTGTCAAAAGTCTGAATGAGGGAACACTTCTGATTAATTATGTCGGCCATGGGAATCCCGAGACCTGGGCTCATGAGCGCATCTTTCTCAAAGCGGTCGAGGTTCCGCAGCTGACCAATGCCGATCGCCTCTCGTTATTTTTTGCGGCATCATGCTCGATTGGCTTTTTTGACGATCCCGGCCGCGAAGGAATGGCCGAAGAATTACTGCGGATGTCTGCCGGAGGTGCTATCGGTGTGGTGGCCGCAACCCGGCTCGTCTATGCCGGTGACAACGGCGCCCTGAACAGGCAGGTGTTTGATATTCTCTTCGGCTCCGATGATCTGTCTATCTGCCAATCGCTATTTATTGCCAAGACTATCCGTCAGTACAGCAGTGGTTATATAACCCAGAGGCTTAACGACCGTAAATTTACCTTCCTGGGTGATCCGATGCTTCAATTGGGCACACCTCATTATGATTTATCCTTTACTGATTACCCGGATATGATCAGGGCTCTGGACACCCATTATGTGGCCGGCGAGGTGGTCGACAGGGCAACCGGTAATCACGTTCACCTTAACGGATCTGCCGATATCTTCGTTCATGATTCCGAACTTCTGACAAAGCATCTCGGTGTCAATGATCAGGGACAGGTGGTGGACAGCCTGATATACACCAAGAACGGACCGATTGTCTATAAGGGCTCGGTCGAAATCACTGACGGATATTTCGATTTTTCATTTATGGCCCCGCTTGATATCGGCTATGGCGGCGAGGGCGCCAGAATTTTTGCCTATGCCGTATCCGATGAATTTGATGGATTCGGGCTGGCCGATTCCATTCCCGTATCTTCGGAGATAACGGCTACTGATGACAGTACCGGCCCGTCGATTGTTTATAGTTTCGGCGACCGGAATAATTTTATTCCCGGCGACAGGATTTCCCCCGGAGAACCGCTGGTTCTGGCATTGACCGATTCCTCCGGGATAAATCTGACCGGCGGATCGGGTCACGGAATTACACTAATCATTGACAATATTATGGAGAATGTTATAAATTTGACCGATTTATTTCAGTATGATGCCGGAAGTTTTAAATCCGGCGAAATCAGATATGAAAATACCGGATTGGAACCGGGGAGGCACAGTTTTAAGATCAAGGCCTGGGATAATGCCAACAACTCATCGACTGCCGAATTCGATTTCGTCATAGCCGAATCGGAGCAATTCATGATCACCGATGTTTTGAATTATCCCAACCCGATGGAAGAGAATACGACATTTTCTTTTTCCCTGGTTTTTCCGGCAAGTAAAGTAAGCCTGGAGATATTTACGGTTTCGGGCAAAAGGATTTTTAATTTTGAAGACAATGCAGTTCCGGCCGATTACCATGAGTTTTATACATGGGATGGCCGTGATGCCGACGGTGACCGCGTCGCCACCGGAGTATACATATATAAGGTAACAGCTTTTTCCATGAATAATGATGATGTCGTTGAATCCTTTGGGAAAGTTGTGGTTATCAATTAACGCTGTTCGGAGGAAGTTTTAATGCGAAGACTAACTGGCATATTCATACTTGCACTGGCAATTGTGACTATTGGCGCCAATGCCTATGCTCAAATATCAAGTGCGGCCGTTCTATTTCTGAGGATTGCAGCCGGAGCCAGGGCCGCCGGTATGGGTGAGGCTTATGTCGCCATAGCTGATGATGCGACCGCCACTCACTGGAATCCGGCCGGCCTGGGGCAGTATCCTTTATCCGACAAGTGGGATGAAGTAGCGATTCCCGACAGCCTTCGTCCGATAACAAAGCTGGCTTTGTTTAAAGGCGAAGGACCGGAAACAGACTACCGAAAGTTCGATATCTGGGCGCTTTCCTCCAGGGGACTGGTCAGGTATTCAGACGGCAGATGGATCCGGGATGATATCATTGAAACAAAATCCGATCAGACGGCAGAGTCGATTGTAAGGAAGTATGCCGGATTGTCCGGTGAAATCAGCGAAGAAAAATTAAAATCGCTGATGGATCGGGTCGGTGAATCCAACAATTCATTCCCGCGCGAAAGGCTCGATACGCTTCAAGATCTTGTCAGCTCCTTCCTTGCCGCCGATTACGCCGATTCGACCGGAATCAGG
>QNAH01000309.1 GCA_003641425.1 Candidatus Zixiibacteriota bacterium | reverse complement strand
ATACCCTTAATCCGAAAAAATAATTGACTTATGGCGTCTTACAACGCTAATTCCCTTGTATTATGACGGATTACACAGATTCCGAACTGCCGGAAAAAGACATAGAAAAAGAAAACAAAGACGAACAAGAGACAAGAGCCGATATGCCTTTTCTCGATCATGTCGAGGAACTCCGCTGGCGCATTATAAAATCCATTCTTGCCGTCGCCGTCATGGGTATTATCGCGTTTGCCTTCGCCGGTCCTATCTATAAATTCGCAACTATACCGCTCGGGGATGTCAAACTGCACTTCACCGAGGTCACCGGGTCGTTTTACGCCTACCTGAAAATATCGTTCTATACCGGCATCTTCGCCGCTCTGCCCATTGTCTTCTACCAGCTCTGGAAATTCGTCGCTCCCGGACTGTATAAGACCGAAAAACAGTATGTTCTGCCGATGGTGGCCGCCTCGACTATCCTTTTTCTGATCGGGGCCGCTTTCTGCTTCCTTGTCGTCCTGCCGTTCGCCATACAGTTCCTGATCAGCTACGGCCAGGAGGTCATGACCCCGATTATCACAGTCTCGAGCTATGTTTCTTTCGCGGGGCTTCTTTTGATTGCTTTTGGTCTTGCCTTTCAACTTCCGGTCGTCGGCTATTTCCTCGGCAAAATCGGCATCGCTACTCCCAAACGTCTGGGGAAGGGCCGGCCTTATGCCGTTATTGTCTTCCTGATCGGCGCCGCGGTGCTGTCACCGCCTGATATTTTCACACAAATTTTGCTTGCCGGGCCGCTCTATCTTCTTTATGAAATCACCATCATCATAGTCAGGATTACCGGTAAAAAAACAGAGAAATAAAAATCGGTTGATTTTTGGCATCTTCTATTGATATATTCCTCTGTAAAAAAACGACAATCATGGCAAAATAAGGGTACTATAAACATGAATACTTTCAAACTTTGGATAAAAGCCGCTCGTGCCCCATTCTTTACCGGTGTCATTGTCCCGGTTCTTTTCGGATCGAGCCTGGCTTATTACGATACCGGCCGTTTCGACTGGCTGCTGTTCGCGGTGACTATGATCGGCATGATTTTCGCCCAAGCCGCCGCCAATCTGGCCAATGACTATTTCGACCACAAGACCACTGACGATGATATCAATCCTCATTTCACGCCGTTTTCGGGCGGGTCGCGGGTGATTCAGGATAATATTTTATCACCCGTGACCGTCTTGACCGGCGCTATTGTCTGCTGGGTGGCGGCCCTTGGGGCCGGGATATATCTCGTCTTCAACACCCCCGGTTACTGGGTACTTCTTCTGGCGGCGCTCGGCTTTATCGGCGGATTTTTTTATACCGCTACCCGGTTTGCTTTCTCATACAACCGTGTCGGCGAAATTGCCATTTTGATCTGCTTTGGGATCCTGCCTGTCACGGGCTCGTATTTCGTCCAGACCGGGCATTTCAGCTGGCTCTCTTTCTGGACCTCGTTTCCGATCGGTTTTCTTATCACGGCCATCCTCTATGTCAACCAGTATCCCGATTACGAGGCCGATAAGGCGGTACAAAAAAACCATCTGGTGGTGACATTCGGAAAAAGCGGCGGACGGGCCGGATTTTACTTCCTGATATTCGGCAACTATGCCGCGATCATCCTGGTGGTGCTTTTCGCCGGACTGACGTCGTATGCTCTTATAGCACTGTTGACCCTGCCGATCGCACTCAAAACGCTCCGTATTTTCGCCCGCGAATACGAAAAGATAAAAGAATTCATCCCGGCCCAGGCCGGAACAATACAGGTGCACCTGCTGACCGGGCTGTTAATGTCGGCGGGATGCGTTATCGGGGCGATATTATAATCTTCAGATAAAGCGCTTGACTTGACCGGGGATTTAAAATAGATTTACGACGAAAATAAAATTGCTTTAAGCGGGCGTAATTCAGCGGTAGAATGCAAGCTTCCCAAGCTTGACGTCGTGGGTTCGACCCCCATCGCCCGCTTTTTTTATTGCCATCCACCCGCTAATTCGAATCGGGTTCGTTTTCTCATCTTTTTATGCTGTCTTGTATAATCCTATGTCTGCCAAAAGGATGCGCGACCGTTCCAACATCAAGTCAATCAATGACTTACAGGAACGATATCCGCTTTGTCGTAAGATGCACGTAAACAGCGACTTACAATAATCATGCAAAACCGCTTTATGTACCATTAATTTTATCATAATCAAATTACCTTCGGGTACAATTATCCCTGTATATACTCCCCGAATTCCGATTATCACTGAATTACTGGCAAAATTGTGTGGGGCTTTGGGAGCTGTCAGGTCACGCTTTCACCTTTGGCAAAAGCAGGACCTGACAAGACATTGGAAAGGAAGATGTCAGGAGTTCCTCCGCTTCGCTCCGGATCGAAAAGCCCTCATTTCATTCGTGCTTTCGACAAGGCTCCAGACCTACCGTAGTGAAAGATTCAACCCACATTTTCCCTTGGATTTACCCGCCAAACCGATATATTATCACCCATGAAAGTCCTGAAAGTAGATAAAAAATCCCCGCTGTTTGGCCAGGTCCGGCCCGGATTCAGGCTTCTTACAATCAACGGGGAAGATGTGAAAGATAATCTCGACTTCATGTTCAAGTCGGCCGATGAGTCACTGGTTCTGGAGTTCGAAGATACCGACAGGAACCGTCTGCAATTCGACCTGGAATATACACCCGATCTTGGTTTGACCTTCGAGCAGGACAAAATCTGCCGATGTAAAAATAAATGTATTTTCTGCTTTGTGCATCAGCAACCCAAAGGGATGCGCCGGTCGCTTTATGTCAAGGACGATGATTATCGCCTGTCGTTTAGCCATGGTAATTTTATCTCGTTTTCAAATCTGAGCGACGATGATATCGAGCGCATAATTGAACAGCGGTTGTCACCGCTTTATGTCTCGGTGCATGCCACCGATGATGAGCTCCGGCGGCACTTGTTCGCTAACAAGAATCTTCCTCCGATTATGCCGCAACTGAAACATCTGGCCGATCACGGTATCATGTTTCATACTCAGGTGGTTGTCTGTCCTTCTGTCAATGACGGTGCTCATCTCGAAAAGACGATCAATGATTTACATTCGCTTTATCCGCCAGTGCAAACCCTCGGTGTCGTCCCGGTCGGCCTGACTCGTTATCGTGACAAACTGCCCAAGCTGACCCGGTTTGATTCGGATGGTGCGAGGGCGATGGTCGATTATATCAATCGTAAGCAGAAAGATTTCCTCAAACAGTCCGGCTCACGGTTTGTCTTTGCCGCCGATGAGTTCTATATCATGGCGGGTAAAAATCTGCCCCGGTTGTCGGAGTACGAAACGATGGAGCAATTCGAAAAAGGGCACGGGGTGATGCGATTGTTTATAACCGATTATAACCGCCGAAAACGATTCCTGAACGGCCTGAACAAATCAGCGCGTGTAGCCGTCATGACCGGATATTCGGCCTATGACATATTTAAGCAACATATTATCGATGATCTCATGAAAAACGGTTTCAAAATAGACATCTTTCCGGTTCCAAATCGTTTCTGGGGGGAGAGTGTGACGGTCAGCGGTCTTCTGACCGGGCGGGATATATTTGCCGAAGTAAAAGAGCAAAGCCGCAATTATGACATTGCTTTATTGCCGCCGAATTGTTTAAATAATGATGATCTTTTTCTGGATGATATGTCGCTGGAACAGTTCCGGGATAGAGCCGGGATAAGAGTCGAAGTCGGAGATTACAGTATGATCGATACATTGAAAGAGGTGCTGGGTTGAGTATTCCGCTGGTCGCATTGATTGGACGGCCCAATGTTGGGAAATCGTCGCT
>QNAH01000308.1 GCA_003641425.1 Candidatus Zixiibacteriota bacterium | reverse complement strand
ACTCAGTGTCCGCCGCTTTTTCTTAAATAGGGATGCGAATTGAGATTTATACCGGTTTCATTCGCATTTCTGATATTATGCACCAGTTCTATCGATGGCCGGGCCGCTTCCAAGCCAAATCCGTTTCCTTCAAGTGTCCTCTTATAGACAAGGGTATGCAGGTCGGTAAAACCTCCGGAGAATTCTATTTCTTCGCCGTCGATAGTTATGGAACGGAACGTCCGTTGTCCTTTGCTAAGCAATTCCTCCGGCACATCGGATTTGTCGATTGAAAGAAACCACTGTACCCGGGCATTGACCAGTTCCATATAGCCGCCGATTTTTGTCTGACTTGAGAAATGAACCTCGGTCTGTTCGACTCGCCCGAACAGCCAGATAAGAAGATCGAAGAAGTGAATACCAATATTGGTCGCAAGACCTCCGGAACGATCGAGCTGGCCTTTCCACGATGCCAGGTACCATGGCCCACGCGAGGTTACATAAGTTAAGCGTATGTCTTTTTTTGTCTTTGGCGGATTATTTTCAAGTTTCTCTTTAAGTGCCGCAAGCGATGGATGAACCCGCAGTTGTAGTATGGTATAGATCCTCTGATCGAATTCGTTTTCCAGTTCTGCAAGGGCATCGATATTCCATGGATTCAACACCAGCGGTTTTTCACAGATGGCGTCAGCCCCTACTCTCAGGGCAAAACGCGCATGGGCATCATGAAGATAATTGGGTGAACAGATGCTGACATAGTGAACACGGTTTTCCTCACCTTTTCGGCGAAGCATTTCGATATGACGGTCAAATCTTTCGAACTCGGTAAAAAAACGAACGCCTTCGAAATGACCGTCCAGTATTCCTGCGGAATCATGGGGATCGACTGCGGCCAGCAGGATGTTGCCGGTATCTTTAATAGCCTTCAGGTGTCTCGGCGCGACATATCCGGAAACACCGGTCAGAGCAAAGTTTTTTGCCATTTTATTTCCTCGTTGCGATAATTTTCTATTTTCTAATCAGCACATATAAAAAGTTATCGGTAATTATACTTTAAAATGCAAGAACTGCAAGTAATTTAATAGTTAATGATCTATAATTTTATATAGGAATGTGTCCGTATGATTTATCCTCAAAAGGCGGGCGAAACCGTTTTTATACAGGCAAATATGTGAATCTTTATTGAATAGAATAACGTCAAATAGTTTAAATTAATTATTCACAGGAATGACACATAATGGGATTTCCGTAAGCTTCCCTGACAAGTAGACAATTCATAAGTGGAGATTCCGGCTGTTTTTTGTTCCCGGAAGACAGTTGGCGGCAATTCCAATTCCACGACCGGCGACTATTCGATGGGCATTATCGGGATGTATGTCGAGAACGGCAAGATTATTAAACCGGTCAATGAATGAATATATCAGGCAATCTCACTGATCTCCTTATGCAACTGGCCGAAATCGGCAGCGATGTTTATGAGTGCTTGTCGATACGCAGACCGAGTCTTTATTTCAAAGATGTTCATTTTAGCGGATTATAGAATCCTCCATACCAATAAAAATAATGGCCGTCCCGGTTGAACCGAAGCGGCCGTTTTGGTAATAATCTATATATCATTATGGATATATCGGGGGCGGACCGCCTTTATATAGATAATTGATAATATGAGTGACATCGAGAATATTAGTTTTTGAGTCGCCATTGGCATCACCGGCGGCCGGCGGATTTGGAGCGGAACCGCCTTTGTAAAGATAGTTGATTATATAAGTGGCATCGAGGATATTAATCTTTAAATCTCCGCTTGGATCGCCCGCCATATAGCTGTGGATGATAACTGTTGCCGGAGCCGACCATGATGATTCAAAACCCCAGGCATCCCTGGCCTGTACAACCACATCATAGTCGCCTTCGGCTGTCCATGCATGTGAAGCAGAGCATTCCTCACCTGAACCGGTCGGATCGGTCCATCCGGAAGTATCGGTGGCTTCCCAGATAAACCGATAAGAGACTTGATCGCTTTCGGGATCGGTGGTGCTGACCGTAAGCTGGCAGTTCCCGCCAACATAACTTTGAAGAGTCCCGGAAGGGGGGGGCGGTTGATTCGGGCCCTGATTTTCGGTCAGGGTAAAATGCACCTCGTACTCGGTCCCGCCAAGATGCGCCAGTTCGATACTCAAACCAAAACCGGGGACTACCCGGTCGCCGCATAATTGTACCATTGCGCCGATATTATACCACGCTGTGGAACCGACCCAAACCGTATCACCGCCGTCAAAATAGGTGGTCGGAAGCCAGTTGTGATCATAGGTGGCATCCATATAATTGGCCGCAGACACATCCATATCGACTACCATGGCCGCATAGAAGAATGGATAATCGGTATAAAAATCATGTGCATAATTCAATTGCTGAGCCATGGCCGGGCAACTCGGGCACCAGGACGCAGTGCCTTCTTCAAGAAAAACAGAATGAGTAAAATCATCATTGACAGTATTGAACCACTGTTCGTCGATCGTGGCCGCCGCGCAGGCATCGTTATAATATGCGTCAAACGGGTGTGCGCTGCCGCCGATGGTGTCGGATGACGCCGGTGTCGATTGTGACATATCTGTAAGAACAACGATAGCCATAAGATTTTCAGGCGTCACATCGCCATAACCGGGGGTGGCCGCATCCCAGATTACCGTCCGGTCAATACTGCCTCCCAGATCATCCAGATAAAAAGTGCTGTCGAAAGCAAAACCGAGGAAACCGTTATGGTAGTAGATTCCCGGCGTGTCGGTTTCCCACCTGGAATCCAGCTCGACCATATAGACTTTCATTCTGCCATAATAGTCGCTGCCGGCAACATAATCGACCGGGTTATCGAGTCCCTGCTGATTATGAACATGCCTGACGGGATAAACCTGCAGGTCCCCGGCCAGTCCGGTTGAAAATGCCAGGAGTGCCGAAATAAACAACAAACTCAAAAGACTGCCCTTAGTGACGGTCATTGTGCCCTCCAAAAGTGTATAATTAGTTAGGTCTCTTTTATAAATCGCTTCTATCAGTAGCCCGCAGTACACTTTGTATGAGTAAGCGACAGGACAATAAAACTCTTGTATTATTTGATCGGAACTCAATGAACCGCAAACTGTATTGAGCTTGCCCGGTCATACCAGAATTTAATATAATATTTTACTTTAATCTGTCAAGAATAAACTAATATAATGGATTGACATAATCTATACTTCGAAGTGTACGATAAATGCAGAGAATTGTTGACAGCCAATCCAAAAAAAGGCAGGTTGTTTGCCTGCCTTTGGTAAATCAAATCAGCCTTATTCTAGAAATGAATTTTCACTGCGAGCAACGCCGAAAAACTGCTGTAATCATAGAGCGAATTCGAAGACTTATTGTCGGAATAATCAAATTGCAATGCCGGTTCTATTAATATTCCCTGCCGAAGGGGAAATGGCTTCTGAATCGATAGATATATTTTGGACTGATAATCCCGGCGATCCCTTATTTGTATTTCAGGGGTAGCGGTGTTATTATCGTCTATTTTCTGTTCGGTGGTGAGAAAATCCTTATCCCAGTATCCGGCTCCGACGATGACAATAAAATTCGGAATCAGGAATGTCTTGATCGTCGCAGTGATCGCTTCGCCTTCATACACCGATGCCCACGGAGACAGAAACTCGGTTGAGATACCGGGGACGACAATATTGTCGGGATCTTTAAAGTTACGATATATATAAGTAATATTAAGGCCGAATTTGTCGCCGATTGGCCGCGAAAAACGGGGAGAAAAATAAAAAGATTCCAATTTACCGTCGACAAGACTGTCCCGTCCGGCTCTCAGATAATCCCTGTTTT
>QNAH01000307.1 GCA_003641425.1 Candidatus Zixiibacteriota bacterium | reverse complement strand
TATAAATTTTAAATTTTGTTGTGGCCGACCCAGCTTTTCCCGGGCGGCGGCTATGGCCTCGGGGTCACGATCGATACCGATCAGCATTGCCTCTCGTGACAGGATCCCGGATAAGTATTTCAGATGACCGCCCCCGCCGCATGTAAGATCAAGATAGCAGCCGTCGCCGCGGGTGATAAGAAATCGCGCCATTTCTTCAGCAAGCACCGGCAGGTGAAACGAGTCACTCTTTTGATTGGCGGTTGACGTCAAATAATTTTTCCGCTACATCTTCATAACTCTGACCGTACTGACTGAGATACTGCTCATACCTGTCTGGCTCCCATAATTCGATCCACCGGTTGGCGCCGATTATCAGAATCTCCCGCTCCAACCCGGCCTGCTCCTGCAGATGTGAGGGAATTAACAGCCTGCCCTGACGGTCAAGTTTAATAGGCACCGCGACCGAATACAGCAGTCGGCTGAAATACCTGTAATCCTTCCTGGTAAAATCGAGCGTATTCAGACGCTCCTGGATCAGTTGCCACTCTTTCTCGGGGTAAAGCGCCAGACAGCCGTCAAGCCCCTTGGTCAACATGAACTGCCCGTCGGCATCCTTCTCTGAAGCGGTTGATGGTCTGAATTTGGCCGGAAGGGCAATTCGTCCCTTCCCATCCATCAACACATTATAGCGACCATAGAAGCCGACCACCTGACTTCCTCCACTTTACTCCACTTTTAACCAGATTATACCCTATTAATCACTTTTTTGAGAAAAATGTCAAGAAAAAAATTTGGCTTTTTGAGGGACGTAAGCCTTTTATTTCCAAGCAGTAACGATTAGAATTTAAACGCTTTTTTGTAACTTATCAAGTTACTTTTACTTGTATTCATAACTTAAGTACGCTTATTTAACTAAAAACTTTAAGTCCTGTCGATATAGTATGGCAATTCCCCCACATTTTGCCAATTAAAAAAAATAATGAATTTTTTTTAATTTTTAACGATTGATAATCGCTTATCCATCACAACGTTAGGGGACCAAAAAAAACCGGTCCCCAAATACCCTCCGGGCAGCATGCTTGCATTAACCATACACGGATTCAATGTGAAACAGGAGGCCGGTTGTGAAAATGCGGGCTACATTTTTTGTGATATTAATATTGATGCTGGCGGCCGGATCGATCGCGCAGACAGGACAGCCGTTGCAAACCTTTGACAGGGATTCTCTGACCACCCCGCTTGGAAATTTCCGTCTCCAGTACGCCGGGCTTGAAAATATAAATATCAACAAATCACTGTCTTTGCCCATTCTGACCGTCTATATACAAACCGATGAAAATATCAGCCGGGACGATTTTTACACTCCCCCTGAAAGCCAATCGATCCTGAGCTTTATCCCGGATGAATACATAGCATTTGAAGATATACCGACCGGAACATTTAATCGCCCGATCGATACTCCCCGGCACAACCGCAGCATTTTATCCGCACCCGTTCATGATATACAATACATGATCATAGATGGTATTCGCTATGCCGCCGTGTCGCTTCTGCCGGTAACACTATCCGATAATAATACCCTTGTATTTAACAGTGCGGTTTACCTTCGTGATAATATCAATGTCGGGCCTGCTAAACGCCGAGAAGATATTATCGAGATTTATGCGCAATCAATCGTCTCTCCCCTGACAAACAACGCCGCTAAATCAAACTCGGATTTCGGTGTCCCGCTGGGTTATGAATACATAATCATCACCTCGCCCGCATTGAAACCGTCGTTCGCAAAACTGGCCGAGTATAAAAATTCATGCGGTATCACCACCGCCATTGCCGTTATCGATTCCATCTTCCTGCATTATTCGGGAATCGATGATGCCGAAAAAGTCCGCGAGTACCTGAAAGATTTCTATTCAGCCGGGGGACAATATGCCCTGCTGGGCGGCGACGATGCTGTTCTGCCGATTCGCTATCTGTTTTATTATAACACCGATGTACCGCCGGCCAACCCGTATATGCTTCATCCGTCGGATCTGTATTTTGCCGATCTTGATGGAGACTGGGATGCCGATGGTGACGGTATCTGGGGCGAGCCCTCTGATGACTTCCCGGATATTACTCCCGAATTGATCGTCGGCCGCCTGCCGGTCAGGAGTCCTGAAACCGTCGAAATCTATATCGACAAGCTTATTGAATATGAGACCAACCCGGGTGGAGGCGATTTCGATTACCTCACCCCGTCGCTCTTCTTCAGTTCGGATGAGATGCGCGATTATCCGGCCGGGGGACAGCATGGCGTGATTGCCGGTGCCCTCCCCTCATATATGGCGGTCGATACCGTCAACGGCGTGGAACTGCCGTCGGGCGATCATCCCGAGCCGACCAATGCCGACGGGTACGCCGGAATCAATACGATTTCCGGGGGATCCGGCTTTAGACATATAATCTCTCACGGGCGGACGGATGGATTTATTGTCAAGTCGGCCAATTACGGCGACTGGCCGGCCTCCTTTATTCTCACCACACCCCAGGAAAACAACGGCCACGGGAGCCTGGTTGATCTCGAACAGAACAACAAAGTCTCCCTGTACTATTCCCTTGCCTGCGACAATGGGGCTTTCGATCTTGATTCGATTAACGGCGAGAGCGGCGACTGGTCCCTGGTCGAAGGGTTGATTGCGGCGCCCGCCTCGGGAGCGGTCGGCATGGTTGCCAACACCCGGTGGGGATGGGTGTACTCGAGCTATTTTCTCCAGGAATCCTTCACCGCGAATCTGTACGGCGCCGCGGAAGGCTCACCGGCGATGGCCATGTATTATTCCTGGGTCGAATATCCATACTACCGCGACCTTATATACGGACAGAATTACTACGGCGACCCGACCCTGAAGATATATACCGATACCCCCAGCCGGACAAATATCGCGGTCGAGCAGGAAACCAATGGTATTATGCTTAACGTCTCCGCCGATAACCAGTCGATCCCCGAAGCCAATGTCACTATTTCGGTCGACGGCATGATCATCGAGGAAGGACTGACCGATGACAATGGCGAATACCTGATGATGAGCCCTCAGGATGATGATCTGGTCTATACTATTACCGCCGGTCACGCCGGCGGGACCATCGCCCTCGAGCAGTTTACACCCTCGATATCGCTCGATATCGACGATGATGATCTGCTTCCCCAATCATTCGAGCTGATGCAGAATTATCCCAATCCCTTTAACCCGGCGACGACCATCCGGTATCAATTATCGCACATGTCCGAGGTTTCGCTGGATATTTTCAATGTGCTCGGACAGCTCGTTAAGTCTATTGATATACCTGATCAATCGGCGGGTTATCACACAATCATCTGGGATGGAACCGATCAATACAATCAGCCGATTGCATCCGGCGTTTACTTCTACCGGATGACTGCCGGGGATTTTTGCCGGACACGCAAGATGTATATGATTCGTTGATCAGGATCGGGTCAGCTTATTACAGCCTGCCCTGATAAATGCCGAGATAAAAAGGACCATTCCCCAGAAATACAAAATCGGCATACCCCATACCGATTTATTGTACTTCTCGAAATATTTGAACATGGCGCGGTGCGATTCGAGGATCATCCGCGCCTTTCGCTTTCGGGTTGAACCGCCGACAAAATGCTCGATCACGGCCTCGGGATAATACAGATTTTTGTAACCGGCCTCAATCACCCGGCGGCAGTAATCGACATCATTGAAAAATATACCAAAACTCTCATCGAACAGACCGATTTTATCTACCACCTCCCGGCGTACCATCAGCGCCGCCCCCATCGGCTGATCGACCTCGCTTTCGGTCACATGATCGAACCAGCCCATTTTCCACCGACTGAATATTTT
>QNAH01000306.1 GCA_003641425.1 Candidatus Zixiibacteriota bacterium | reverse complement strand
GTTTTCGCGCCGTGGCTCGACAGGGAACGAAAAATGCGCGAAGGCGGGGAGTCCTTATGCTCTCTCGAAAGCGGCCTGCCCGTGAAAGAGGCGGATGTTATCGGTTTTTCGCTACAACACGAACTCGTATATACAAACGTTCTACTCATGCTCGATTTGGCCGGTTTGCCGCTGCGTTCCTCGGAGCGGGATGAGACACATCCCCTCGTGATCGCAGGAGGCCCCTGTACCTGCAACCCGGCACCGATGTCGGCCTTCATTGACGCGTACGTGATTGGCGAGGCGGAAGAGGTTGTTCTTGAGCTGACCGATCACATCATCCGATCCAAAAACGAAGCCCAGCTTCGGTTGGAAACTCTCCGCGGGTTGGCTCGTATACCAGGTGTATTCGTTCCGTCGCTGTACGAGAGGACCCAAAATCGGCTCGGGGAGATCTGCTTCGGCCCACCGATTCATGAGGACATCCCACGACGAGTGAGGAAGCGAATTGTCAGTGTGGAAAAGCAAAGAACACCCACGGATCAGCTGGTGCCGAGTACGCGAATCGCGCATCACCGTCTGTCGATGGAGATCATGCGAGGGTGCGCGCGAGGGTGTCGATTCTGTCAGGCGGGATTTGCGAACCGGCCGCTCCGCGAGCGGGCGGTATCCAGTCTTCTTGAGGATGCAACGAAGACGCTGGAGGCCACGGGACACGACGAGATCTCACTCCTCTCGCTGTCCACCGGCGACTACAGCCGAATCAAAGAACTCACCGAGGGGTTGCTCTCCTATTGTGAACCTCGCAGAATCGCGATGTCGTTGCCCTCACTTCGCTTGGATGGCTATGCTTCAGAGATCTCGAGGTTTCTGGAGCGCATAAGAGGTGGAGGGATGACATTCGCACCTGAAGCGGGGACGGAACGACTCCGGAGGGCGATCAACAAACCCATCGCCGATGACACGATCCTCCAAACGATCAGGAATTCCATCAGCAAACACTGGAGCAGCTACAAACTCTATTTCATGGTCGGCCTGCCCTCGGAGGCAGAGGAAGATATCCGGGGGATTATCGATCTCTCGTCCCGCATCCGTCGCGAGCTGAACGAGCAAGGCTGGCGGCGTGGAACGCTCCATGTCTCCGTAGGTGCCTTCTCCCCGAAACCTCATACACCTTATCAATGGTGTGGACAGATCTCTCTCGATGAGATCCGCCGTCGGCTCAAACTGGTTCGTTCCGGAATATGCCGACGTGGAATCAAAGTGTCCACGCACGACGTCGAACCGAGCGTGCTCGAGGCCATCCTGGCACGAGGCGATATCCGGCAGGCGGACGTAATCGAGACCGCATACCGAGGGGGAGCGCGATTCGACGAGTGGTCGGAATCGTTTCAGTGGGAGATTTGGCTGTCCGCATTCGATGACGCCGGAATGTCCCACGGCACGCTTGCCGAGAAAACATACCAACAGGATGATTTGCTTCCTTGGAACGTGATTGATCTCGGCCTGGATACCGCGTATCTGTGGCGGTAATACCAGCGAACATTCGACGTGAAACCGAGCCGCCACTGCGGTGAAGAGAAATGTCGCCTCTGCGGTGTCTGCGACGGCGAAACATGGATCACTGTCCGTGCCCCGAAGGAGAACATCGCGTCCCAGCCGGCGGACGAAGCGCGGCCCTCGGAAACGTTCCGTTACAGGCTGAGATACGAGAAACGCGGGTCTGCCACCTGGCTTTCGCATCAAGACCTGATCGGAACGATGAATTCGATATTTCGCAGAGCGGGCGTACGGCTCGCGTTCTCGAAGGGATTCCATCCACACCCGAAGTTCGTTTTTGGCGGTGCCCTTTCCGTGGGAATCGAGGGCGTAAAGGAATACCTGGACATCTCGACGGAAAAGCCTTACAAAACCGTTGATCTAATTGCGCGACTCAATGCGGTTTCGCCCGAGGGGATCAAGTGGACCGGCGCATGGCCGCTGGACGTAACGGAAGGTAAAATCACAAGTATCATTCAAGGGGACGAGTACAAGATCTGTTGGGACGCTGAGAGCGGCGAAACAGACCGCGCGCTGCTGCGCGGCGTGCTTGAGGAACTGGGCGTCTCGAAGGCGGTAGATGAAGAGAACGGTGTTCGGATTATCGTCCCAAGACGGGACGGCGGCGCTCCGGGAATAATGAACATGGTTGAAGTGATGAGAGAAAAAGGGATCGTTCCGGCGATAGTACGGATTACTCGTACCGAGCAATACCGCACGATCGAAGGCAATCCCGTACCGGTAACGGAAGATTAAGATTATCAAATGAGTGTTGAACGACGCATATTCATAACGACGGACGACTATGAGACGCGGGTCGCGATATTCGAGAACTCGAAGCTGGCGGAGTATTTTGTCGAGCGACGGCAGGAGAAACGAAACCAGAGCAATATCTACAAGGGGATTGTCACGACCATCGTGCCGGGCATTGAAGCGGCGTTTGTCGACATAGGTCTCCCTCGAAACGCATTCCTCTATGTCCGGGATCTCTGTCCGATGGAGCAGGAATTCGAAGATCTTTCAGACGAAAATGAGATTCTTCCTGAGGAAGATGCAGAGGAAGGCCCTCCGCTTCCGCCGGTCACGATTTCCGATCTCCTCAAGGAAGGTCAGGAAATCCTGGTCCAACTGTACAAAGAACCCATCGGGGCGAAAGGAAGCCGCGTCACGACCAATATATCGCTCCCTCGACGTTATGCCGTTCTATTGCCCAATTCACGTCACGTCGGCGTATCTCGGAAAATTGAGAACGAAGAGGAAAGAGAGAAACTCCGCGAGATCGCACGGTCCGTCACGCCTTCGGATATGGGCCTCATCCTCCGCACAGCGGCACGTGAGATTTCCGCCGACGTGTTGAAGGGAGACGTCGAACAGCTGGTGAGAGGATGGGAAGAGATCCAGCAGCGAGCGGATCAAACCAGGGCACCCGCGCTCATCTATCGGAGTCCGGACATCCTCGCACGGATCGTGCGCGACTATCTCGACGACGAATTCGTGGAGATGGTTGTCGACCAAGAGGACGTTTTTGACGAGATCATCGGATACGTCAGGGAGTTTGCCCCTGAATTCGTCCCGCATATCACTCTGTACGATGACGACGAGCCGTTGTTTCTCTCAGCGGGCATCGAATCGGACGTCAATGCGTTGCGCTCACGCCGTGTCTGGCTTCACTGTGGAGGCTATATAGTAATCGACGAAACAGAGGCGCTGACCACTATCGACGTGAACACGGGCCGTTACGTCGGGAAACGCAACCTGGAAGAAACGGTTTTTAAGACAAATACGGAGGCGGCCGCCGAGATCGCCCGGCAGCTGCGCCTGCGGGACATAGGCGGTATCATTATCATCGACTTCATCGACATGCAGTCGCCAAACCATCGGGAACACGTCAAACAGAAGCTCGAGGAGCACCTCAAACGCGACAGATCTCGAACAAACGTCTTTGAACTGACCGAACTCGGACTTCTCCCAATGACACGGAAGCGAGTACGAAAAAGTCTTAACAAGCTCCTCACACAGCCTTGCCCTTACTGCAAACGGGACGGTTATATCCTGTCGACCGAGTCGATGGTCATCAAGACGTTTCGAAGCATCGAGGAGATCTGCCGGTCGGGCTGCGACAGCGTGGTGAGACTGCGTGTCCATCCGCGCGTAGCGGGCCGGATCAAGGAATCCCATCAAGCTCAGGTAGAACACCTCCAGGACCGCTACAAGATTCGAATCGACATCACGGGAGACAGAGAGCTGCACTTCGAGCAGATTGTGGAGGACCACGTTCTATGACCGAGGATGCCTATTCGCAGAGGATGGCCTCGCTGCTGACTGAACAGAGGCATCCGCGAACG
>QNAH01000305.1 GCA_003641425.1 Candidatus Zixiibacteriota bacterium | reverse complement strand
GAATAATCATTGAGTTTATTTTATTCCAGATTGCGGCCGTATCGCGGGTCGGGCAAAAATTATGGTTTCTTCTCTTTTTTGGGCATGAATATCATTCTGTTGATCCCGGCCGGTTTTTGCCCGAACAGACCGAGTTAAAATTTGAAGTCTAGAGCATCAGACTCCGGCTGTTATCAATTAATAATAAAATTACCTTTTGATCGCCGGATCAGAATCGGCGCGCTGGGGATGATAAGCTTCAAGGCCGGGTATTATATTTATACAGGTCGAGCGAAGAAGAATCTCGAAAAAAGGGTACAGAGACATCTCAGGGGCGACAAAAAGAAACACTGGCATATTGATTATCTTCTTTAAAAAAGTAATATTGTCGATATATTTTATTTTTATGAGCGGCTGGATGAATGTATAATCAATGGAGAATGCTTTAACAGCCTGAAAAATGCCCGGATAATAAGGAATTTCGGTTCGTCCGATTGCCGCTGTCCGGGACATCTGATCTGGATCGACGAAAGGCCGTGTAAATGACGGAACGATTGTACTATAATGATTCATACCTGCTTGATTTTAAATCCAGTGTCGAGTCTGTCCGGAAAATAGACCGCGGATTTGAAATAGTGCTGAAAGAGAGCGCTTTTTATCCTGATTCGGGCGGACAACTTCACGATACCGGAACGCTGGACGGCGAAAAGGTCATCGATGTTTATACCGGTGAGGATAACGGCGAGGTTGTCCACGTTCTGGAAAATTGGAAGGCGGATGCAGGCGCGACTGTCCGGGGACTCATCGATAAGGCGCGGCGGTATGAAAATATGCGCAAACATACCGGCCAGCATATCCTCTCGCGGGCCTTTATCGAAGTCGCGGGGGCGGATACGGTCAGCGCTCATCTGGGTGAAACGGAATCGACAATTGAACTTTCCAGGGCGGAACTGAATGATGATGTGATATATGATGCCGAACGGCTGGCCAACCGGATTGTCCTGGAAAATCACCCGATTCGTATCGACTATCTCACGCGTGATGAGCTGAAAAATCTGCCGATCAGGAAAATCCCGGAGCTTGAGGGGAAATTCAGGATTATTCGGGTGGGGGAATTCGACTATACAGCCTGCGGCGGAACACATTGCCGCCACAGCGCCGAGGTCGGTATTATAAAAGTTGTTGCCCTGGAGAAATTACGGGGGCATTTGAGAGTGACCTTTTTATGCGGGCTTCAGGCTCTTGAAGATTACGCCGCCAAGCATAATGCCGTGACAGCATTATCTAATCGTTTCACCTGCCATTTTAATGATCTTGAAAGCGTTGTTATGAAATTGACCGACCAAAACAGCGCTCTGCGGAAGGAAATAACATCATTGCAGAAAAAGCTGATGCCTTTCGAGGTGGAGCGGTTGAAGGAAAACAATGATGAGATCCACGGAGTCAGAATTGTCATCCAGAGTTATGATGACCAGGACCCGAAAGATCTGAAGGACCTGGCGATGCAGGTGACCCGGGCTTATGATTCGGTCGCTATTCTGGCCTCGCAGGATAAACTGTTTATTTCCGTCTCCGAGGGTTTACCGACCAATGCCAAAAAACTGGCCGCGCTCATTATGGAGAAATTTGCCGGCAAGGGCGGCGGCAGTCCGGCCTTTGCCCAGATCGGCGGCATTCCGATGGATCGGCGAGATGAATATCTTCGGTCATTGGTTAAGCTTATCAGGGAAGAGCTCAGCGGGGGGTAAGTTGCATCGGATTTTTGCATATATTCTGCTGATATTATTCACATTCCTGGGTTCTGCATCAGGAGCGGAAAAGACCCTGTATCTGAAAGATTCCGACTCATTTGAGTTTATCCGGGGATTGGAACGGGACACGGTTTTCATTACGGGGGCGGTTTTCCATCAGGACGTGGCGACGATTGTCGCCGATACAGCCATCTGGATCAAAGGGGAGCAGATAATTTTAATCCGGGATGTTTTTGTCGAAGATACTTTATACAGTTTGTCGGCGGGCAGGGTGGTCTATGATTTAAGCACCAACAGTGCCCATGCATCCGGCGATACAGTCGTGCTGATCTCCCAGAAAGATTCGATTCTAGCCAAAGGAATCAATGCCTATTATAATCGCGATTCGAGCATTTTCCGGATGTGGGACCGGCCCTCGGTTTTTCTTAGATACCAGGACAGCACCCGCAGGACGCGGATCGATGCCGATCGGATATCGGTGGAGTCGAAAAGTAATATCGGCTACGCCGATGGTAATGTGATTATAACCCAACAGGGCACCGAATCACGTTCCGGGCGCGCAATTCTGTATGTCGATGACGAGATTGTCCTGCTCCTGGAAGATCCGGAGCTCGAGCGCGGCAAATCAAAAATCAAGGGCGATACGCTGGTTCTTTATGCCGAGGAATCAAAATTGCAGAGGATACAGGTCACCGGCAATGCGACGGGTAATTTTAAAGAGCCCGCAAAAAAGGACTCGACCGTTTTCGATATAATCGATGTCGCCGCGGCCGAGATCGATTTCCGTTTCGATGACGGCGAGCTTAACAATGTCCTGGCTTCCGGACAGGCATATTCGTTTTATTTCCCCGGCACAACCGACAGCAGTGAGATAGTCAAAAATAATGTCTCCGGCGACACCCTCAGACTTTTCATGAGTGAAGGGGAATTGTCGATTGTCGAAGTTATCGGCGGTGCCGAGGGAGAATATTTGACCGGCAAGTTCCAGACAAAAGACACGGTAAAGACCTTTGTCGAGGATACGGTAATATATGTCTCCGATTCGATCAAATATGCGCTGACAGATTCGACCATCACACTCAATGGTAATGCCGCGGTGCGTAACAAGACGGTTTCTCTGACGGCACACAAAATAAATTATAATACATCACGGGAGCTGGTTACTGCTTACGATGATTCAGTCAAAGTCGATACCATTTTCAGGTATTTACCGGTGGTTCTTAAAGACGGTAGCGAGGAGATAATCGGTTCCTATCTCGAGTACTCCATGGATACCGAAAAGGGCATGCTTCGTAAAACAAAGTCGGAATATGAAACGGCATATTACCGGGGGGAAAAATTGTTTCGCGAAAAAAGGGATGTTTATTTTGTGGATGACGGTTGTTATACAACCTGCGACCAGGAAGAACCGCATTTTCATTTTCAGTCGAAATATATGAAGATGATCCAGAACGATAAAATCGTCGCGCGACCGGTCATTTTCTATATCGAAAAACTTCCGGTATTTGCGATTCCATACTATGTTTTCCCGACCAAATCGGGCCGTCATTCGGGTTTTCTGCCGTTTTCGATCGGCAATTATGAACGCGGGGACGGTTATATTCATAATGTTGGATATTACTGGGCGGCCTCGGAGTACTGGGATATTCTTTGGGCCTTAGATTATACCGAAAATCTGGGTTTTCGATACCGTTCGCAATTTAATTATAATATTCGCTATAAACTTTCGGGTTATATATCCGGGTCGTACGTCAATCAATCGACATACAGCGGATACAGTGAGTTCAAATCGAAACGATGGGACATCGCCTTCAACCATTCGCACACGATTTCACCGACATTCAGCATTAAAGCCAACGGCCAGTTTTTATCGGACAAGAGTTATTATACCGATTATTCCACCAATCTGGACGATCGCACCAACCGGGTAATCAGCAGTAAGGCCTCGATATTGAAAAAATTCGGCAATGCGTCCCTATCCGCTCAGTTTACTCATGATGATTATCTCGATGATGACAAGCGAATAGACTGGTTGCCCAGGGCCGGTTTCAGTTTTCCCAACAGGCCCATTTTCAGGTCTTCGACGTCTGACGCTGATGGAAATAAAGAAACCAAATGGTACAGCGGCTTCACTTTTGGATATCGGACCAATCTG
>QNAH01000304.1 GCA_003641425.1 Candidatus Zixiibacteriota bacterium | reverse complement strand
TTTCTTCACCAAGGATATTTTTGCGCGGTACGCGGGCATCCATAAACGACAGCTCACGGGTATCGGAGCATTTCATGCCCATTTTCTTTTCGGGGGCGCCAAGAGTCATACCATCGATACCCGGCTCGATAAGAACCGCGGAAATACCTTTAGAACCGGCTTCGGGATCGGTCAATCCAAAAACGATGAACACGCCGGCAAACTGGGCGGTCGAAACCCAGCTTTTGGTGCCGTTCATGACCAGATCGTCACCATCGGGAATGGCCTGACAGGTGAGCGAACCGGCATCGGTACCGGAATTCGGTTCCGACAGCGAATAGGCGCCAATCATCTCGCCCGAGGCCAGTTTCGGCAAGTAGTTTTCCTTTTGTTCCTGCGTGCCATAGATCTCGATGGCCTTAATAACCAGCGAATTATGGACCGAGACGGGAATGGCAAAACCGGCACAGGCCTTAGAGATTTCCTCTATGGCCAGCGCATAACTGAGAGTATCCACAGCCGACCCGCCAAATTCTTCGGGGGTCATGAGTCCGAAAAAACCCATCTCGGCGGCTTCGGCGAGAAGTTCTTTCGGCATGTCCGACTTTTCATCCATTTCCAGGGCCATGGGAGCGAGCCTTTTCTCGGCAAACTCCTTCGCCAGATCGCGGACCATTATTTGATCTTCAGATAGATTGAATTCCATTTTAATCTCCATTATTGGGAGTAGTCATAAAATCCTTTGCCGGTTTTTCGGCCCAGGTATCCGGCCTCGACATATTTTTTGAGAAGCGGGCACGGGCGGTACTTGGGATCGCCCAGACCTTCGTGCAGTACTTCCAGAATGGCGAGACAGACATCCAGCCCGATAAAGTCGGCCAGCGTCAGCGGACCCATCGGGTGCGCCATACCCAGCTTCATAACGCTGTCGATATCCTCAACCGTCCCGACTCCTTCAAATAAGGTATAAACCGCCTCATTAATCATAGGCAACAGGATACGGTTGGCGATGAATCCCGGATAATCGTTGGAGGGAACGGGAATCTTGCCCAGTTTTTTTGCCAGTTCCATGACAGTATTGAAGGTGTCATCAGAGGTGGCAAAACCGCGGATCATCTCGACCAGTTTCATCATCGGCACCGGGTTCATGAAATGCATCCCGACCACATCGGCAGGTCGGCCGGTGGCGGTGGCCAGCTTCGTAATCGATATCGAGGATGTATTCGAGGCCAGGATGGTACCGGCCGGACAGACAGAGTCGATTGTTTTGAAAATATCCAGTTTGACATCCAGGCTTTCGAAAACGGCTTCGATGACTATCTGGGCATCTTTGACATCTTCAAGATTAGTCGACTTTCTGATACGGGCCAGCGTTTTATTTTTATCCTCTTCGGTGATCTTTTTCTTTTTGACCATCCGGTCGAGGTTTTTGGTAATTGTGTTTACAGCGCGGTTGAGATATTCGTCTTTGGTTTCAACAAGAATAACATCATATCCAGTCATGGCACATACATGCGTAATTCCGTTACCCATTGTCCCGCCGCCGATTACTGCAATTGTTTTAATGTCATCAATTTCCATAGTCCACATAGCTCCAGAATACTAAACGATTTCGATTGACATGGCAACCGCGCATCCACCGCCGAGGCAGAGCGTAGCCAACCCGTTTTTCAGCCCCCTGTCTTTCAAAGCATAAATCAGGGTTGTCAGAACGCGTGCGCCTGAGGCACCGATGGGATGACCCAGAGCGACGGCGCCGCCGTGAACGTTGACGCGATCCCAATCCCAGCCGAGTTCCTTACCATCGGCCAGCGCCTGAACCGAGAAAGCCTCATTGGCTTCAATTAGGTCATAGTGATTGATATCGCTGACACCCGTTTTTTCCATCAGTTTGCGAACCGCATAGATCGGTGAATAGAATATCAATTCGGGGTCGATACCGACCGAGCAGTAGTCGATTACGCGGGCCAGCGGGGTCAGATTGTTGGCCTTGAGATATTTCCCGGATACGACTACGGTGGCCGATGACCCATCATTGAGTCCCGGGGCATTACCGGCGGTAACAGTTCCGTCTTTTTCAAAAGCCGGTTTTAATCTGGCCAGCCCCTCCATAGAGATTTTGGGACGAGGGCATTCATCCTGATCGAAAACAACCGGATCGCCTTTACGCTGAGGGATTTCGACCGGGAAAATTTCATCCTTGAATTTGCCCTGTTCAATAGCCGCGACTGCCTTTTTATGAGAATTATATGCGAATTCGTCCTGTTCCTCGCGGCTTATCTCTGATTTTCTGCCGGTCAATTCGGCGGCGCTACCCATGTGCCAGTTCTTGAAGGAACACCATAGTCCATCGAGAACCATCGAATCCTGCAGTTTTTTATCGCCAAACCGCAGTCCGCCCTTGGCGCCGTGAAGCACATAGGGTGTCCCGGACATCGATTCCATTCCGCCCGCAACCAGGCAATCCAGGTTGCCGGCCCTGATCTCAGAGGCGGCCAGCATAACGGCTTTGAGCCCCGAACCGCATACCTTATTGATTGTCATGGCCGGGACCTCGACCGGCACCCCGCCATGGACCGCGGCCTGGCGAGCGGGAGCCTGTCCGAGACCGGCCTGAACGACCTGTCCCATAATTACTTCGTCAATTGTGACCGGATCAATTCCAGCCCGCTTCACAGCTTCCTTTATTGCCATCGCTCCCAACTGAGTAGCAGTAAATTTCGATAATCCGCCGAGAAAAGTGCCTATTGCCGAACGGCAAGCTGATACTATATAAGCGTCTCTATCTGCCACTATTTCCTCCAGAATCTTAAATTTATAGTTTTAAACTGTTGAATTTATATAACAAATTGACGACCTTAAATCAAGTGAAACAAACTTTTAGAAGTCTAAAAGGAGATTATTTTTGTTGACAGCATTTTTTTCGCAAACTTATTTGCTTCAACTTGTTATAAGGGTATAGAATTCGTATATTGAGACTATAATGGAGTTTCCCTTGAAAGGAGGAGAACGTGAGGAATTCTGTCTACCATAAATTGGTACTGGCAGCTTTGATTGCAGTTTTTGTCTTTGGTTTTGCGGCTCCGGGATTTGCCTTCGATAAAGTAAGAAAAGGCTTTATCTTGGGGTTTGGGCTTGGGCCCGGGTATGATATGTATACCGAGACCAGAGACTCATCCGGAACGGAAGTCAAGAAATTCGATGAAAGCAAAATCTCATTTTTCTCGGATTTTAAAATCGGTTACGCCCCCTCGAATCAACTGATGGTTTACTGGATGAGCAAGGCCGCCTGGTTTGGAGTCGATTCCACTACAATCGACGATGAGCAGGAAGACGTAATGACCCTGGGCGGTGTCGGCGGATTGGGAGCAACGTACTTTTTTAATCCGCAAGCTCCTTCATTTTTTATCAGCGCCGGAGTGGGTTTTGCCTCATGGAGTCTTCCCTTTGAAGGTACCGATCCGTGGGTCGGATTGGGCGCCGCCGGCAGTATCGGTTATGAGTTTTCGCCAAATTGGATGATCGAAGCCAGCGTTCTCTGGGGTAAGCCGGACGATGAGACCGATGATTATAAACATGAAGTCGATAATATGGCAATTGGCCTGACAATTAATGTCCTGGGATATTGATCCACGACACATAAATATTTTTTTAAGGTCGTGCATGATTGCACGGCCTTTTTTATCAATGAGTTTATTTATAATTAATCAACAAATATACTTAATTGATAAAATATTATATTTTTTGATAATTTTATTATTGTCAAAAGGATTTTAACAAGTTAATCTAAGCGGTATCATTAACGATAACGCAACAATTTTTCTGTAAAAAGGGTTTTGGGTCATTCTGACTCCATGTTGAGATAGATTCTATTAGTCTCCCATTCTTCGCTGATTTCCATGACAATGGCCGTGACCAATCGCAGGC
>QNAH01000303.1 GCA_003641425.1 Candidatus Zixiibacteriota bacterium | reverse complement strand
CAATGTTTCGCTTGTGGGTGAACTGATCACGCCGATCGCGATGGAGAAAGAGCTTCGTTTCGCGATTCGTGAAGGCGGCCGGACGGTCGGCGCCGGAGTTATCGCGGATATTATTGAGTAAAGTATTTATAATTATAGACTGAAAGATTGCTGTTATGCCACGAGATAAAATCATATTGGCCTGTGGAGAATGCAAGAGGCGGAACCACTTTACGACCAAGAATAAGAGAAAACATCCGGAGCGTGTCGAGTACAAAAAGTACTGTCCGTTTTGCAACAAACATACAATGCACAAGGAGACACGATAGTCTCGTGTGAAATTGACACAGGCCAGTAGCTCCAATGGCTAGAGCGCCGGTCTCCAAAACCGGATGTTGGGGGTTCGAGTCCCTCCTGGCCTGCATATAAAAAAGGTTATTTATGGGAAAGTTTGTCAAGTTCTTAAAGGAAGTTCGGGCTGAACTAAAAAAGGTTTCTTGGCCGACGCGGCGGGAACTGATCGGTTCAACGATTGTTACGGTGGTGGTGACACTCATTGTATCCGTATTTATCGGTGTTGTCGATCGTCTGCTGGCTTTGGCGACACGGACCATTTTTGGATAAGGTGGGTTAACCTATGGCATTGCACTGGTATGCAGTACATACATATTCCGGTCATGAACAGAAGGCCAAGAAATATCTGGAGTCGGTCATAGAATCGGCCGGCCTTCAGGATAAATTCGGTCAGATACTTATTCCGACCGAGCAGGTGACCGAGATGAAGCAGGGTAAGAGGACTACCTCAACCAAGAAATTTTTGCCCAGCTATATATTGGTGGAAATGGATCTGGATCAGGTGACCCAGAATCTGGTTGTCAACTCCCCCAGTATTACGAATTTTGTCGGTGCCGGCGGTAAACCGCATCCGCTTAAACCCAAGGAAGTTGACAGGATCATGGGGCAGGTGGATAGTTCCCGGACAGCCGAGGTAACCGATGTTCCTTACAAAGCGGGGGATTCGGTAAAGGTCATTGACGGCCCGTTTGCCGATTTTTCCGGATTTGTCAGCG
This sequence comes from Candidatus Zixiibacteriota bacterium, assembly GCA_003641425.1. GTDB lineage: Bacteria > Zixibacteria > MSB-5A5 > GN15 > PGXB01 > PGXB01. The sequence goes on along the minus strand of QNAH01000303.1, from coordinate 2,857 downwards.
AAGTCAACATGGAACGAAAAAAAATCAAAGTAATGGTTTCGATTTTTGGACGTCCCACGCCTGTTGAACTTGATTTTCTGCAAATTGAACCTGTGAAACAGAAGTCCTGACCGAATAGAATTCAGTATTTGGAGATAGTAAATTGGCCAAGAAGGTAGAAACAACGATTAAGCTTCAGATTCCCGCCGGTAATGCGAATCCGGCTCCGCCGGTAGGTCCGGCGCTGGGCCAGCATGGCCTGAACATCATGGAATTCTGCAAAGCTTTCAATGCCAAAACCCAGAATCTCGGCGGAATCCTTACTCCGGTGGTGATTACGGTTTATACCGACAAGTCTTTTTCATTTGTGACCAAGACTCCGCCGGCCGCGGTTTTGTTGAAAAAAGCCGCCAGCATCCCGAAGGGTTCCGGGGAGCCCAATCGCAACAAAGTAGGATTGGTCAGCCAGAAGCAGATTCGTGAAATAGCCGAATTGAAGATGGTTGACCTGAATGCCTCCAGTGTGGAAACAGCCATGCTGATGGTTGCCGGGACCGCACGCTCGATGGGGCTGGAGATTGGTGATTAACAACTTAATTCGATTGTACCTGCACGGCGCCTGACGTCGCGGCGGGGAGAATGGGAGAATATGAAACATTCAAAAAGGTACAAGGGCAATCGAGAGAATGTCGACCGCGCCAAGCCGTATTCTCTGCAGGATGCCATAAGTATTATTAAAGAGCAGAGCCGCTGTAAATTCGATGAAACAGTCGAAGTGGCGGCCCGTCTGGGGGTGAACCCGAAACATGCCGATCAGATGGTTCGCGGAACAGTTGCGCTTCCGCACGGAACCGGCCGGCAGGTTCGAGTTCTTGTTTTCGCACAGGGAGAGAAGGAAGAAGAGGCCAAAGCGGCTGGGGCCGATTTTATCGGGGCCCAGGATCTGGTGGAAAAAATCCAGGGCGGATGGCTTGATTTTGATGTCGCCGTGGCCACTCCGGATATGATGAAGGTGGTCGGACGCCTGGGTAAGATACTGGGTGCCAGGGGCTTGATGCCTAATCCGAAATCGGGAACGGTGACGATGGATCTGGAGCGCACGGTTAAAGAGTTAAAGGCGGGACGAATCGAGTATCGCGTTGATCGTCAGGCCAATGTAGCTGTGCCGATCGGAAAAGTGTCATTCTCGGAAGATAACTTGATCGAGAATTTCCGGACATTTGTTGACGCCCTGTTGAAAGCCAAGCCGGCGACGGCCAAAGGTGCCTATATGAAGGGCCTGTCGATTTGCTCGACGATGGGGATTGGAATCAAACTGGACCATCAGGCCATTCTGGCTGATTTGAAGAAATAGAGGTGACCGAAATGCCGAAACCAGAAAAAATTACTGTAGTGGATAAGGTGAAAAAGTATTTGGAAGAGTCCAATGCTTTTTTCATCACCGATTACACCGGTCTTAATGTCGAAGATATTACCCTGCTGAGGAAGAATCTCAGGGAACATTCGGTCAAGTATTTGGTGGCCAAGAATACGCTGATGAGAATAGCGGCCAAGGATGCCGGTTTTGAAAATATTATCGAATTCCTTTCGGGACAAACGGCCATCGCATTTGGTGTTGATGATCCCGCTGTCCCGGCCAAGATTCTTTATGATTCTTTTAAGGATATTGAAAAACCAGTTATAAAGGCCTTTGTGCTGGACAAAGATCTTTATCAGGGCTCTGATATTGTCCGTCTGGCCGAACTACCTTCGCGTGAGGTTTTGCTGGCCCGGTTGATCGGCGCGATCGAATCGCCTATTCAGAGCACGCTTGGATCGATTGACGGTCTCATGCAGGAACTGGTGGCGACGGTCGATGCCCTTGCCAAGGCCAAAGGATAAAGAGAGTTACGGGCATTCAGTCGTTGCGGGAATCATGCTTCTCATCGGACTTTTGCCCACCCGATGGATTCAAGAAGGCGGCTGAAATAAATTGGATGATTAGACAAGAATAGTATGAAAGGATAAATAAAATGGCTGACAATCCTGTAATCGAAGAAATCGTTGAGAAAATTGCTTTACTTTCTGCAATGGACCTGGCCGATCTTTCCAAGGCGATCCAGGATAAGTTTGGTGTGACTCCGATGGCGGCTGTGGCTGCGGCTCCCGCTGCCGGTGGTGGAGCGGTTGAGGCTGAAGAGCAGACAGAATTTGATGTTGTTCTCAACGCGGCCGGTGATAAGAAAATACAGGTCATTAAAGTTGTTCGTGAACTCACAAGTCTTGGACTGAAAGAAGCCAAGGAGCTGGTCGACAGCGCTCCTTCGAAAGTAAAAGAAGGTATTCCGAAAGAAGAGGCGCAGGCTGCAATGGATAAACTGCAGGAAGTCGGCGCCCAGGATGAAATTAAGTAATCGCTTTTCTGGGCAGGGAACATTTAGGTGTTTGATCTGTTACACCGGATGGTGTTTCGGGTTATCCCGAATTGTAATATTGTCCGGCGAAAAGGCTGTGAAATTGGCTCCGGAGACAAACTTGAATTTTAGTTTGTCCGGGCATTAAGTAAGAAAAGAAGCAGAATCGCCGATGCGAAATAATTATTGTCACATTCTCATTTTTACTCTTTCCTTTCGCATCAATTCGAATCTGTGTCCGGGGCGTTCTTATATTATATAGGAGGAGGATATTTTGGCACGCAAACAACCAGTGGAAAGACATAGCTATCAGACAATTCCGGAAGCGGCCGAAATGCCGAATCTTCTGGAAGTTCTGTTAGATTCCTATAACAACTTTCTGCAGACGTCTGCCGATCCTGATAAAAGGGAAAATTCCGGACTGCAGCAGATATTTCAAGAGATCTTCCTCATTTCTGATATTAATGATAACTACTCGCTTGAAT
>QNAH01000302.1 GCA_003641425.1 Candidatus Zixiibacteriota bacterium | reverse complement strand
GGCCAGATCGTTGTTTTTATCGGTCCAGGTCAGCTCGCCGGTGCCGTCGGTAGCCGTAAGCTGATACGAGTAAGCTATCCCCGCCGTCCACGGCCCAAGCAACTCCAGCTGAATTTGCGGAGGATACTCTGAGGAGACTATTATCGTTGAAATGTAAGGTTCCTTATTTTGGGCGGTAATAACAATATCCAGAGTATCGGGACCTCCGAAAGGGGCCAGATCGATTTCGATTTCTCCGGTCGAGTCAATATAACCGGCACCCTTAAGGACTCCGTCAAGCGTAATGCCCACATAGGAGCCCGGATCTGCGTGAACAGTCAGCATTGTGTCCAGATAGTAATGAATATGATCGTGAGTGACATGGTTAATCTCGGGGACGCCGAAATATGTCATGATTGATGGATCTCCCATCAGGTGATATATTTCCCAGTAGTAATCAACCAGGCTGCCGCCAGCTGTTACGGCGAGATTACCGGCAAAAATGATTGCGCCATTGGTAACAAAGTAATACATCTCGGCTTCACCATGATCGTGGAAGATGCCATCATAGGCGCCTCGTGTGGTTTCCTCGTAAGCGGCTCCGGTTGCTATGACGGGACCGTAGCCAACCCCCCAGTAATAGTCTTCGTACCAGTATGATGAATTTGTAGCTCCAATCCAGCCGATGCCGCCCTTATTTTCGGCCTGCAGCCAGGCCTCGCCAAAGCAGGGTGTCACTTCATCGAATGTATTCGAAAGACAACAATTACCGATGCCCAGCAGATATTTATGAATATTGGTGAGGTTATCAATATTGTATGTGGTAAAAGAAGGATTTGACGGACCGTAATGACTGCAATGGGCAGTGTAATTGTAAAATCCGATACCGTCATCGACCGTTTGAATGATTGCCGAAGCGGCGTCTGGTTCATCCGAATCGGGATAAAGCCAGACATTGGGATCAATGCCATGATCCAGATTGAAGTACAGATTGGTTCCATAGCTGAGCTGGCCATTGCCATGAGTATCCGCATAATAAGTATCGACGCCCGAGACCAGAGTGATCTGTTCAAGATACGAAGGATCGGGCATCTCATATTTTTCATACTCGAGTGTTTTGTCGATTTGGGGTTGAAGCTGAGAAGTGTTTTGTGCCGAAAAGCGACCGTAATAAATATCGGGCAGCTGATCACCGGTCAGTTCAAAATACTTGAAATCGGTAACATGTTCTTCAGTCGAGCCGGGCCAGGAGGGAATCTGCGGTGTATCACCGACCAGGAGCACAAAAGATGGCGCGGGATTTTCCGGGGTCCCGGCCATATACATGTCATATATGTGGGTCCTGATTGCATTTGTCGTGGAGCCGATAACATCGGTGTAGGAAACGATAACGTCGAAACCTTTTTGGATCTTCCATTCTACAAACGGCTGAAGCTGAGACTCAAACATGCGATCAGCTATAATGAGATATCTGACAGGGTATTGAACCAGATCGGCAGGATCGGTATCGTAAACGGCAGAAAGGCTCTCATAATTGGTCAGTTGACTGTAAAGCGGCTCGAAATACGGAGAATAATATTTGGTTCTTGCGACTTCTGTGGACTGCCAGTCAGGATTTTCGAAAGTTATCCGGATTTTTAGATTTTTATATATTTTAATTTTATTTTCGGTTGGATTGTATTCCATCGGAGCAATCGATAGCCTTGCGACACGGACACCCCGCATGATTCCCTCTATTTTGGTTTCGGCGGCCGGCAATTTGTAGAAGCCCTCGGTTGAATAAACTTCCCGATTATACTCAAATGGCAATGAGGCCGGATCATCCGATTTTGATATCGAGGGCTGAGCGGGCATTATTGGATTTTCTATCTCCAGTTCGCTCAGTGATAATTCTTCGGCATCGAATTCAATGATCTCCGTTCTGAGTTCGCATCCCAGCGGGATAGATATTAATTTTCCTGCTACCGGCAGACCGGGCTCGCCGATATTGAAGGAGCGGCCAAAACCGGGAATTCTGACCATTGAAAAAACACCATTTGGAGTGGAAATGGTATAAAAATTTACTTTTTGAATATCTATACCAAGGGTAATCCCCGAATTATCCTGGTTCAGCACCCGGATTTCCGATGGCCGCGTGCCAAATTCCACCGATTTATATTCGATTGCAGGGATGGCATAACCGATATAGACCATTATTATCAGCCAGGTCTGTAAAACCAATTTTCTCAAAAAGTACCCCGTCGATGTAAAAAGAATTATTTGCCCCTCAATAGACTGTTCTCTCAACAATCGTCCCGCCCAATATTATAATACTTTTGGGTCGGGAACAGATATATTCTATTGAGGACTCACTATCCGAAATAGAAATGGAAAAGTATTTTGTTTTGGGCAACGAGACCATCTATAACCCTAATCACTTATAGTATAGTAATTTAACGGGGTGTGTCAAGTGATAATTTGAAAAGACATTCGCAAAAAAATGTTTCGATTAATACGGCCGGAAAGGACTAAAGACAGCTTGCATCCCACTCGGAACAACTGCAACAATTACACTCACTCCCGACACCATACAGATAAGAAATCAGGCATGAGATATCGAGTATATTTATAACACAATCGCAGTTGCAGTCGGCCCGGCATACAGGCGATGCTCCGTTTTTATATAGGTAACTGATAACACTGACAGCATCAAGCAGATTAAGGCTGCCGCTGCAGTCGGCATCGCCGGCTGACCCCATGCAATTCTTGACTACCTGAATGGAGCCGTTGTTTATCCCGACCTGTGTGGTATCGAGATAAGGATGAAGGCTATCGATAACCATGGTATCCGCCGGCGGACCGGTGACCTCCTCCCAGTCATTGCAGACAGTATCGTCCAGCCACTCATTACAGTTATACCATAAGGTATCATAATAAAACTCATGTTCTAAACCTATGGTCTGACCCTCCTCATCCGAGAAACAGAAATCGTAAACATTGGCCATAATTTCTATGTTGGCGAAATAGCTGCTTATTGAATCAGGCATACTTTCGATATCGACCAATATTTTGACCAGCGGAATTTGCCCCGTCTGAGGATAGCCGATCCCATGGACAATAGGATCATAAACCATATTGGCCATCGCTCGTATTTCCAGGCCGGTTTCATAGGCAGTGTCAACACTGACATACTGCCAGCCGGAGGTAAGTGTTCCAGAGGTATCGACATAATCGGAATTAAATCGAATCAGATCAGGCTGATCGGTGACAAAAGTCAATTCATATGCGGCGACAGTATCAAGGTAATTACTCATGAAAATCGGAATAGCCACATTTTGCTGTCCGGCGACAGACTGAACACTAGGGACAGAGACTTTCAATTTATAAAACTGCGCAAAAGCGGCCGGGGTGCAGGCAATAATTAGAATAAAAAAAATAAGGGGCAATTTTCCTGTCAACTTAAGGGATCGAAAATGTAATGGCATAGACTCCTCCGCACAAGATAATTTGGAATCTTTAAATTAGTCCCTTAGCGAACAGGATAGGTAATTGTGACCTTTCTAAAACCGCAGAAACTTCTTTATTTATTTTATTAATTTAGTGTCAAATGTGATTTTGTCAACCTATATTTTTATGGCAGGTCGAGCATAACGGCATTTTGAAGCAGATAAATACATCATTAATAATAAATGATAATGTATATTTCACGGTAATACTCAGTGGTTGACAGATATACAATTTTACATATATTACTAATATTATAAGCGTTATTACCCGGATATACCAACCGAAATAAATATCTGCAGGCCGGGCAAAATGGCCGACATAAAAAAGGAAACAGGAGTATTTTATATACCGCGGGAAATCCGAATATAATACCTGAAAGGATAAATAATGTTGCTCTTTTCGGATCATAGACGACCTATCTCCCTTACATTATGGGGCTTTGTGGCTTT